>DATKYC010000055.1:0-13539 GCA_035528695.1 Acidobacteriota bacterium
CATCAAGGAAAGCGAAGAATTCCAAATGATGGCCGGAAATCCCCTGATCGTGGCCTTTGCAATACCTCGCAAAAACTTGATTGTAATCGACCATTCCAAGATGAATATCCATCCGTTTTCTCTCGAAACCACCCTGAAACATGAACTATGTCATCTCATGCTTCACGAACGCCTCGGAAAAGCAAATCCGCCTAAGTGGTTCGAGGAGGGGGTCTGTCAATGGGCAAGCGATGGGATCGGTGAGATTATTATGGATCAAAAGCGATCCCTTCTGAACAGGGCGACGCTCAGAGAAGCATTTATTGGCCTTAGAGAATTAGAGGATCACTTCCCGAACGACAAAGATTCCCTGTTGCTTGCATATGAGGAGAGCAAGAGCTTTGTGGCACATATCATCAGGGAATATGGCAAGGCAGGGCTACTGAGAATTCTCAATCGCATGGAAAAAGGTGAAGCTGCGGAAGTGGCCGTTCTGAATGCCCTTTCCATACCTTTAAAGAAGCTCGAAAACGAGTGGCAGCATTCCCTCCGGCGAAAAATGAACTGGTTCACCTATCTCTCCTACCATCTCTACGAGGTCCTCTTCGCTCTCATGGGGCTGATTTCGATATATGCGTTCATAAGAATAATGTGGAAGAAAAGGGTTGCAAGAATGGAAGATACGGAAGATGCCGAGCCTGAGAACAAGATGAACACTTGAAAGGAGGTAACACTATAGCTCTTTTCAATTTTACAGAGTCGGCGCATGGGTTCTTTTCCGGAGTGACCGGCGGGAGGCCTTCGTCATTTCAAGAAGTTACGCAATGGGGGACCCCCTGGCCCCGAGCTAATGCGAGGGGAACAGGGAGGGGGGAGGCATCACCCGTTGGGTAACTTCATGAAATGACCAGGCCGTGAGACTTGGAACGGAGGAAATGGAACCGTAAACCGACGAACGCGGGTTGCTATTTTCAAAGAGCTAAATTAATACGAAATTCGTTAGTGTGAGCGGGGTATTAGTACCTATTTGGTATGCCATCTGACTTATGTAACTGAAGAAAGGTTCTAGGAGGTATTGAAGATCTCTATGATTATTCTTGCCAATTTTCTGGCTGCTGTAGCCAAGGTGGTTGACATTGGATTGACGATCTATATGTGGATTGTTATCGGAAGGGCCGTTATTTCTTGGGTGAACCCTGATCCGTACAACGCTATTGTCAGGTTTCTGACTGCAGCGACAGAGCCGGTTCTGTATCCCATAAGACGCAGACTCCCAAGTATGGGAGGTATAGATTTTTCCCCGATCCTTGTTATACTGGCCATCTTTTTTGTTCAGTCCTTTTTTGTGCAGAGCCTGGCAGATCTAGCGCATAGCCTCACTCCAAGGCCTGGACCATTTGGCAGATAGTCTCGGGTGGCGGAGCAAACCGAATTGGCGGAGGACAATCAAGTGGATGAGACCGTTTAGTCAAGTGGGAAGTGAGGAGGACGATAGGGCTGTTATCAGTGTAAGGGTTCTGCCGAGATCTTCCAGCAATCAGATCCTTGGCAAAGAAGCAGGCGTGTTTAAGGTCAAGTTAACGGCACCACCGGTTGAGGGAATGGCGAATAAGTCTCTGACGCAGTTTCTTGCCAAGAGATTAGGCGTGCCAAGAAGGAGTGTAGAGATTATTTCGGGAGAACGATCAAGGATAAAGTCCGTTCAAATTCGAGGGCTTAGCTTGGGGGATGTACACAGGATTTTGGAAAAAGATACCTGAGGGTGTCAAGAATCGATTTTCATGTTTCTATTCACTCAGGGCCCTTACCATTGCACTGTGAATGAGGTGATTGGTGGCCACGATGGTTTCCAGGTAGGGGTTGTATGGTTCACCCTCAAATGTGGTGAGTGTTCCTCCCGCCTCTTTCACGATCACCGCACCCGCCGCAGTGTCCCAGGGTTTCAGACCTTCTTCCCAGAATCCGTCCAATCTGCCCGCCGCCACGTAACATAAGTCCAGGGCAGCAGCGCCTGGCCTTCGCACGCCTTGGGCCAAAACCACCATTTTTGCAAAAACCTCCATGACCCGTTCCGGTTTCTCATGGATGTTATAAGGGAAACCCGTGCCCAAGAGGGATTCTCCCAATGTGGGTGTTTCGGAGACCGTAAGCCGCCTTTCGTTTAGATAGGCACCCATTCCCTTTACGGCTTCAAAATATTCTTGCATACAAGGATTGTATACGACACCAAGCACAATTTCTTTTTCAACTTCCAGCGCGATTGAAACCGCAAAAAAGGGGAAGCCATGGGCGAAGTTGGTGGTTCCGTCCAATGGATCTATAAGCCAGGTCCTATCGGAGGTTTTGCAGTTGCTTCCGGCTTCCTCTGAAAGGATGTTGTCTCCCGGGAAGTGACGCTCGAGGATTTCCAGAATAGTTTTCTCCGCTTTGAGGTCTGCTTCGGTTACGAGGTCAATATCACCTTTTTTTGTGATGTTGTAGACCTGGCCAAACATGCGGCCCAAAATTTTTCCGGTTACTCTCGCAGCCTCACGCACAATGGCTAGTTCTTTTTCCCACATGGTTTTCTCTTTTCCGGTAGCAGTTCTTCAGGTTAAAATCTCTTGACAGTAGAAAATGCGAGTGTTACTAATAACGTTTTCAAATTCAACTTCTCCTTGTTCCTCATGGTGCCAGCTGAAGGCGTCTGGGGGACCAGAAACCCAAGATCACAAGAAAGGCCGAAGGGAGAATAAAACATGAGATACTATGAAACCCTCTATATTATCAACCCTAATTTGGCAGAGGAAGAGTACAGAGAGCTATTAACCAAGTTTAATAACATTATCGAGAAAAACAAGGGAGTTATTATAAAAGTCGATGAATGGGACAAGAAAAGCTTCGCGTACGTAGTGAAAAAGTTCGATAGAGGATACTACGTTCTGTTGCAGTATTGTGGGGGGACTGGCATCACTAGAGAGCTTGAGCTGGGTCTCAAACTTGATGAGAGGGTTCTCAAGTATCAAACGATCAAATTGAGTAATATAGCTGATCCTGAGGCCTTGAGAGCAAAAGTAGAGGAAAGCCGATCATTGTTAGGCGGAGATATTGTGGCCACGGAAGGCCCGGCTCCAACAGAAGACAGTGAAGTGCCAATTGAATCAGAAGGTGAGCGAGAGGGCGCAAATGGTGTATACTAGAACTGGTGACACAGATAACAGTAGGAATAGATTCAGAAGGACTTACAGAAGAAAAGTATGTAAGTTTTGTGCGGACAGCAGTCTCGTGATCGACTATAAGGAAGTCAAAACGCTGAGATATTTTATAACGGAACGGGGTAAGATCACACCATGTAGAATCTCCGGGAATTGTGCCAAGCACCAACGTAGGCTCACCTTGGCAATGAAAAGGGCGAGAAATATGGCGTTACTACCTTTTACCACATCAATTGTGAGATGATCTGAAACCCCCTCAAATAACTCATAATCACGATCTTTAAAGTTCGTTTGGCCTTACTGCTATCATGATCCCATGAAAATGACAGACGCACTAGGGTGTGTGGCCTGGGCTGCCTTTTTTCTCTTGGCCTCCACGTGGATTCCCCTGGTCGGCCCCTTTATAAGCCTGCTAACGCCGCTGCCATTCCTCTATTATTCAAGCAAATTAGGCTCTTATCAGGGCATAAGGCTTGCTGCCCTGAGTATGCTGATTATTGGTCTCGCTGCCAAATTCGCAGGACGTCCTCAAATCATCCTTTTCGGCCTAGAGTTCACTGTCTTAGGGCTTGTTTTATCAATGCTCATGAGGAGGCAACTCAGTCTTGGCCGGACGATATTTCTGGCAACTGCCTTTGTGTTATTGTTGGGCGCTGGTTTTATCCTTTTCCTTGCTCTTTCAAGAAACATGGGGCCGCTTGAGATGATACGCGGCTATTTGCAGGGCCATCTAAAAGCGACCATCGGGGCATACGAAGAGATCGGGATGTCGCAAGAGAAGGCCCTTGAGCTCGAGGCATACGGGAGAGTCTTTATGGATACTATTTCAAAGATCTATCCGTCCCTCATGGTAGTTGGTACAGGTTTTGTTGTGTGGCTTAATGTTATCATAGCCAAACGGCTGTTTAGGATTGGAAATCTTGAATACCCTAAATTCGTTCCAATGGGTCTATGGTATGCTCCGGAGAGCTTAGTTTGGGGAGTGATTGTCTCAGGTTTTGCTTTATTTTTGCCGTCACCGGGTATAAGATTGGTGGCTATCAATGCCCTGATTATCATGATGGCCATCTATCTTTTTCACGGTCTATCAATACTATTATTTTTCTTAAACAAGTACCGTGTTCCATCTTGGATAAGGATAGGCATCTATTTCTTGATTACGATTCAACAGTTTTTCTTGGCGATGTTGCCCCTCGCGGGGCTTTTCGATCAGTGGATTGATTTCAGGAAGATCCACAAAAGAAGAGGTAGCTGATTTCGTTGACGGAGGGAAGTATCTATGGAAGTAATTTTGCGTCAAGATGTGGATGAGTTGGGAATGGAAGGGGACATTGTGAATGTGGCTAGAGGTTACGCACGTAACTACCTTATCCCCAAAGGTATTGCCCTTGAAGCGAACCAGCAAAGTATAAGGACTTTTGAAGCCCAACGGAAGAAGATTGAGGTCAGAAAATTAAGGGCCAAAGAGGATGCCGAGAAGGTCGAGGAAAGGCTTCGAGGAATGGTAATCACCTTTTCATACAAAGCAGGCGAAGAGGGAAAGTTGTATGGTTCGGTCACTAGTATGGACATTGCTTCCCATCTTGAGAAGCAAGGTATTATAGTCGATCGCAGGAAAATTCAATTAGAAAAACCTATAAAAACCCTGGGGGAGTTTGAGGTACCAATCAGGGTCTATCGAGGGATCACCCCTTCTGTGAAGGTAGTGGTTGCCCGTGAAGAAGGATAGGGTAATCGGAGCGACCAATACAGGCCTTAAGGTTCTAATAGAATAAGGGAAAGGTTAGGGGCGTATGGCTCAGGCAAAGGAGAAAACATTGCCGTCCTATCTGAAGGTCCCCCCGCACAATATCGAGGCAGAGCAGGCAATATTGGGCGGCGTACTGATCAATAATGACGCCATGAATGAGATTACCGATATTATATCCCCTGATGATTTCTACCGGGAAGCTCATGCGGGACTTTTTGAAGGGATGGTTGAACTGTACAATCGCAATGAGCCGATCGATATCATTACCCTTTCTCAGATTCTTAGTGCAAAGAATTCCTTGGAAAAGGTCGGGGGAACTAGCTATTTGGCCTCGCTGGTTGAGGCTATTTCTACATCTGCAGGAATCGTTTACCACGCCCAGATCGTAAAGGATCTCTCCGTGCGAAGGAGTCTGATTAGCCAATGTTCGGCTATCTCTGAGTCCTGTTTTCAGGATTGGGAAAGGACGGATGATTTGCTTGATAGGGCCGAACAGTCTATTTTTGATATTGCCGAGGAGCAGATCAAAGAAGGTTTTCAGAGCCTGGAGGAGGTAATTAAAGGCAGTTTCAAGAAGCTTGAGAGTGTGGCAGAATTTGAAGGTTTCGTGACTGGTGTGCCGACCGGATTTATAGACTTCGACCGCTATACCGCGGGCCTGCAGCCCGCAGATTTGATCATTATTGCCGGCAGGCCAAGTATGGGAAAAACAGCGCTGGCTCTCAATATTGGCTACCATGCGGCAAAGACGACTAAGAGAGCAGTAGCCGTTTTCTCTTTGGAAATGTCGAAACAGCAGCTGGGTATGAGGATGTTAGGTTTCGACGGAGGCATAGATGCTACCAAGTTGAGGACCGGATTTCTGAGGGATAAAGAATGGGAAAGGTTGACGGACGCTGCCAATCGACTCTCAGAATTGCCCATTTTTATAGATGATAGCTCAGCTGTAAGTGTCCTTCAGATGAAGGCAAAGTGCAGGAGGTTAAAAAGGAAGCATGATCTCGCCCTTGTCATCGTTGATTACCTTCAGTTGATCTACGGACGGAGGTCAGCTGAATCTAGGCAGCTGGAAATATCAGAAATATCAAGGTCATTGAAGGCCTTGGCCAAAGACCTCAATGTGCCTGTGGTGGCGCTCTCCCAGCTAAATAGAAAGGTGGAGGACAGACCGAACAAGAGACCCCAACTGGCAGATCTCAGGGAAAGCGGTGCTATTGAGCAGGATGCGGACGTAATCGCATTCATTTACAGGGATGAGTTGTATCACCCTCAATCAGATGAAAACCGAAATCTTGCTGAGCTTATTCTGGCCAAGCAGAGGAATGGCCCCACCGGTTTTTTTAAGTTGACTTTCCAGAAGGAACTTACGCGCTTCAGGGATTATAAGGAAGAAGATCTGCCGGTGTAAATGGGAGGAGGACCTCACTTTCAATCTTTAACACATGTTTTTTTCTGCATCTTATGTGTTGTATTTTGTAACTCAAAAAGGGCTTAGGCTATCGAAAAGGTACAGGGTAGAATAAGCGGCCTTAAGGCCAGCCAGCAAAAACGACTTCAGAATCTATACCGCCGCAGAATATCCGCACGCGAGATCATTTCTCACGAATTGACCCGCCAGATTTCCTCCATTTCTCATGAGATTAAGCGACAGGTCGCCCTGCTCATGACACGACAAGGCGAAGTGGCCTATGTGGTGGTGGGCGACAACAAGCATATCTGGATTCCTGACCTGAGTAAGTACAGGCTTGGAGCAGGGCGTTTGAGAGGGCTTCGTTGCATTCACACGCATATAAGCGGAGAACCTCTTTCAGAGGAAGACGTCACGGATTTGGCTTTGCTCGGCTTAGACCTTATGGCGAGTATCCAGGTCGATGAGAAAGGAATCCCCGGACCTATCTCCTATGCCACAGTCTTGCCATCCAATAGGAATGGACAGGGGTGGATCGTTACCCAAGTCCCTGATATCGGGCAATTGAATGTCGATTTTTTGGAGATGATACAGTCTCTTGAAGAAGAGTTGGCAAGGGGGAGGGTCAGTCGCTCACTGGAAGATAGGGAAAGAGCCCTTCTGGTTGGGGTAACAACGGGTCCCAGATGGCAGGAGGAGGAGTCACTGGATGAGCTCAAGGATTTGACTGTCTCTGATGAGATAGAGGTAGTTGGGAGGGTGATTCAGAACATCAAGCAGGCAGATCCCCGTTTTCTCATAGGGAAGGGAAAGTTGAGTGAACTGGCCCTTCGTTGTCTTCAGACTGGTGCAAACCTCTTGATTTTCAACAGTGAACTTACGCCTGCTCAGGTAAAGAGCCTGACTGATTTCACTGAGTTGAAGATCATTGATCGAAGTCAGCTCATCCTGGACATTTTTGCGAGACGTGCCGTGACCAGGGAGGGTAAGATCCAGGTAGAGCTAGCCCAGCTCAAGTATCTGCTCCCAAGGCTGGGCACTAAGAATACCGCTATGTCCAGATTGACCGGAGGGATAGGCGGCAGGGGCCCGGGCGAGACGAAACTTGAAATAAATCGGCGCCGCGTTCGGGAGCGAATTGCGAAACTGAACCGGGAGCTCAAGGACATCAAGGCTCAGAGAGAGGAAAGGAGGCGGCTGAGAAATCGAAGAAAGCTGCCTGTTATTTCCATTATAGGGTATACCAATGCCGGGAAATCGACGCTTTTAAATACGTTGACCCATAGCCATGTGGGTGTCAAGGATCGCCTTTTTGAGACACTGGATTCCAGCAGCAGGCGGCTGAGGTTTCCCCGCGAGCAGGAAGCGATCATCACTGATACAGTTGGTTTTATAAAAAAGCTCCCGGAGAGCCTTATGGAGGCCTTTGCCTCAACGCTGGAGGAGCTAGGTGAAGCAGACCTTCTAGTTCATGTGGTGGATTCGACGAGCCCCCGTTTAGAGGAACAAATAAGGACTGTGGATCAAATCTTAGTTAACTTGGATCTAAAGAGGATCCCCATAGTTTTGGCCCTAAATAAGACTGACCTCTTAAGCCCTAAAGAAAAGCAAGTCCTGTCAAAAAAAATGGGAGGGATTGCTATCTCAGCACTTCACCCTCCCACCTTGTCGTGTCTCACCGAAGTAATTGATGCCCTTATATGGCCGCGCTCCTCCAGCCTGCAGAGCTAAATTTCTTGCCTCCCTTTGCTATCACAAGAGATTCGCAGTTATTGAGAGAGTTGATGAACCTGGTTGCATGGATTGGGTCCATGACAAAAGCCGTTGTGGACATGGCGTCGGCATCCATTGTTGTGGGCGCCATGACAGACACGCTCGTGCTTAATTCAGGGGATAGCCCTGTCATGGGATTTACGATGTGGTGAAACATCTTCTCCCGATCAAAATAGACCTCATAGTTTCCGGAAGTGGCAATGGCACCGGCGCTCATATGGACAATATCAGGGTAGTGTTGCTTTTTCTGCGGATCCTGAATGGCTATGGTCCATTGTTTTTTCTCCCCAGGACTACCCATGGTCCTGATATCTCCGCCGGCATTAATTAGATGATCCTTTACTTCATATTTGGCAAGGATCTTTGAGGCCCTATCAACAATAAAACCCTTTGCGATCCCGTCTAGAGTAATCCCCATGCCAGGTTTTCTAAAACGGATTGCACGGCCTTGAAGTTCAATCTTATCCGATCCAACCAGGCCAAGCACCTTCTTTAGTTCCTTGTCGGTAGGCGGGGTGCTATTTCCATCAGCAAAGGTTTTCCTGAAAAGATCAACTATCGGCTTCACGGATATGTCAAAATTTCCGTCACTGCGTCGATAGTAATCCAGGGCACTGCTGACAACTTCGGCAACTTCAGGGGGGACCTCCTTTAGAAATCCTTCGCTATTCAGTAAGCCCACCGCCGTTGTTTGATCAAAACGATTCATCAATCGTGTCAAACGGTCTATCTCTTGAAAGGCCTCGCCCATTGCCTCTTCTGCCTTATCCCTTGAGGGGTGGAAGAGGGTCATGGAGACAAAGGTGCCCATGGCCAACTTGGTCTTCGAGACCTTGTGTAGCCCTCGGTTGAATTTAACTGCTTCGGCCGGGGCAGGTATAATACTGGCCGTGGCCAGACCCAAGCCCAGGAGGCCGGAGAGCTTCAAAAAAGATCTTCGATCCAATGTCCCATTTCTATACGATAGGGGATTCTTCTTTTCCATCATGTTCCTCCGTTATTTAATTCTCAAAAACTTTCCCGCGGGGGCCATAGAGATCGATTTTATTTTGTCTGACAAATCTCGGTCTTAGGCTGCCGCTCTAATTTGGGGTTCTATTTTTTCTCCCTGGCTGTAATGGCGGAATATGTGGCGGGGGCACTTTTCCGCGCATATTTCCCCGCATTCAAGACCATACTCTATACACTTCTTATGGTCAATATGCACTACATTATCATCTAAGGTGACCGCCTCGGCGGGGCACACTTTGACGCACATCTTGCAGGAGATGCAACCAACGGCGCATATCTGCTTTACAGATTTTCCCGGGTCCTTGGTGCTGCATGGAACCCAGACCCTCCCCTTGGAGGGCGTCAACTCAATGATGCCCTTGGGACACGTGCGAACACAGGTACCGCAGCCGACACAGGCGACAGGATCAATAATGGGAAAATTATCAACCATAGTGATGGCATTAAAGGGGCAGGAATTGGCGCATTCACCAAAGCCAACACATGCGTACCGGCATCCTGTGGGGCCGCCAAAGGCGAGGGTAGCGCCAGTACATGAACCGTACCCTATGTAACTGTATTTCTTATTGACTTTACCTTCTATCCTGGAGCACCTCACGGCAGCTACTATATCCTCCATTGCTGCCATCTTCTTGCCTGTTATCTCAGCTACTTCACCCGCCACCTCTGCTTTCCCGGGAAAGCAGAGATTCGGTGGGACATCAGGTATATTCACCACCGCTTCAGCATATGCTTCGCACCCGGCGTAGCCACACCCCCCTCACTGGGCTCCGGCAAGTATTTCTTTTACTTCCTCTATCTTGGGATTGACCTCAACGGCAAATTTATGTGCAGCGAGGGCAAGGCCTATACCGAAGAAGAGCCCTATGCACCCTAACACTGCCATGCCGCCAAGGGCTAATTTTACCAATATTGGATCCATATCCCTTCCTTCCCGCTAAAAGATTGACATACCTGAAAAGCCCATAAAGGCCAAAGCGAAGAGTCCCGCCACCACAAAGGCGATCGGCAGCCCCCTGTATGTAGGCGGTATATTAGCTATTTCCAACCTTTCTCTCACGGATGACATCAAAAAAAGCGCAATCAAGAATCCTGTCCCGGCACCGGTGGCTAGCATTAAGCTTTCCCATGCGTTGTACTCGTTATTTGCCAAGATCAACGGAACCGCCAGGATGATACAATTTGCAATGACCAGGACAAGGAAGACACCGAAAGCTTTAAAGAGAAGAGGGTTGACCTTTCTCAAAATGGTGTCCACTGCCTGAACAGAGAGGGAGACCAGGCCAATAAAAACCACTATCTGCAGAAAGTCCAGCCGAAAGGGTTTCAGGACATACTGGTAGAGGAACCACGACATCATGGAGCTGAAGATCATGACTATGGTAAATGTGATGCCCATCCCAATAGCGGTGCTTTTCTTCTGGGAGGTGCCGAAGAACACACAAAGTCCCAAATATTTTGTAAAGACAAAGTTTTGGATGAGCATGGCCCCCAGCAGAATGGAAAGTAGATACCCGAAATAGAGCTTCTTGGCCGTCACAATCGCCGTGCCCTGAGACCTGCCTCCGGACATAATCTCTTTCATTAGCAATATGTGGTGTTGCTGCTGGTTTAATTCGTCTTCAAAGGTGAGGGTCACAGTCTTCTTATCAGTGCTCAGGGTCACCCCAGTAATCTTCAACAGGATATCTGGATCCGATTTTTCGTAGACGGCATAGTTGGCACTGTCTCTGGCCCAGGATTCATCAACAGGTGCGGCGAAGGAAATCACTATATTGTTGGTCCCTTTGAATGTATGCTTTGTGACGAAACGATGTTCTTTGCCACAGCCGGCCAAGAGGAGACCCCAGATGAGAAGAAGGCCCACACATAAATAGTATCGTCTCAATTCTCTCATAGCTCTTTAACCTTTTTTCTCTTTCATCCTGTTCAAAACCAGCTCCAGGTAGTTGAATAAGGCCATCATGAAGCCGACGCAGAAAAAGCCTGCAGCAGGAAGCACAAAGAAAAGGAGTGGCCCGAATCCGAGGACATCATGCCCAAAAAGGGTGCCGGAACCCAACAGCTCTCGGACAAAGCCAAGTGTCATCATTCCAAACATGAACCCCAAGCCCATGCCCATGCCGTCCCAGAAAGAAGGGACAACGGGATTCTTGGCAGCAAACATCTCCAATCGCATAGTGATAATGGCAAAGGCAACTATCAGTTTTACAAAAATACCCATTGCCTTGTAGGCCTCCGGCATATAGGCAGCAAGGACCAGGTCGATAACAGTTACCCAAGTGGCAATGGTAAGGGTATATGTGGGAATCCGAATACGAGGGTGGATGTAATCCTTTACAGCCGCTATGGTACAGCCCGAAAAGACCTGCACAAAAAGTACGGCTATCCCAAGAAGAAGCCCATTCATTACAGAGGTACTTATGCCAACAGCCGGGCACATAGAAAGGGCCAAACGGAAAATCGGATTTTCGGTCAGAATTCCGTTAAAGAATAACTGCGAATTTGTTTTCTTTGTAACCGCCAATCTTTTTCTCCCCAGAAGTAGGATTTCTGCACTAAAAGGCTACCGCAACATTTTGACCAGCAATTGCCCCGTCCAATATCTCCACCCGGTATGCAAATTTTTTTATCATGCTTTTAACACCGTCGGTCACGGCTTTGCTGGAAATAGTTGCACCGGTGAGCGCGTAAATGTCTTTATCTTGATATTTGCTTTGTATAGCTGAGATGGCTGCTTCGGAAAAAGCCCCTTCTTTCCACTTCCCTCTTTCCAAGTAGCTTCTATATTCTTCAGGAAGTGGTTCTTTGATGACTTTAAGTTCTTTCACCTTCTTAAGGTCCTTGTCACTAAACTGGTTCTTAAAATACTCCTGCTCGATTTCTCCTCCCAACCCTGGGTCTTCCTCGTGCTCCAATATCTCCAGACCAAGAATCTTGAAGGTCGGGTCCAACGCCAGCATTACCTTGATGAATGTCTTGAAACCCTGAAATCTACCAGGAAGCAAGTATGCCAGTCGTTTATTCCCCATCGTGGCAATGATTGTAGCATCTGCATAGACAAAGGTTTTTGGAGGTTTTAACACGGCCTTCAAGGCCGTCTCCCGCTCAACTGCCTCCAAGACCTTTTCGGGTGAGATGTGTACTGCATCTTTGGCCGCGAATTTACCTTTTAGGTCGATGACCAATAGTTCATAACCCTCCTTATTCCCCTTTTCCACTGGTACCATATATCCCAGGTATTTTTCCCCTCCATCTTCAATAATATAACGGTAGACGCTGTGAAGCTTTAGGTCTGAAGGTGCGGGGCGGGCCTTGGTGTAGCCAAGGAGGCCAAGCATCGTCCCTTGGACATTCAAGTGTTCATTGTGCTTTTTTGCCTTATCGGTAATGGTGAATACCGAGCCCATTACCAAAGCGGCAATCAAACAGGAGATAGTTAAGCCAATGATGATTCTCAAGATCTGCTTCATTTTATGGCACCTTTTTCTGGAGCAAAACGCTTGGGTTTAAACCAGCCCTCTAAGGCAGGAGTAAGGCTGTTCATTAGGAGTATGGCGTAGCAGACCCCTTCCGGATACCCTCCTTTAAGCCGAATAAGCACGGTAAGCGCTCCCACGCCTGCCCCGAATACTAGTTTGGCGGTACTCTGGCTGGGTGAGGTCACGTAATCGGTGGCCATGAAAAAAGCTCCCAATATTACACCACCTGAAAGCACAGCCAGCAAGGGATTGCCGGTGAAGAACTTTTCCCCGCCAAAGATCCAGGTGAAAAACCCCACAGAGACAATAACCGAGACTGGAATGTGCCAGGTAATGTATTTCTTGTATATGAGATAGAGACCTCCGAGCAAGAGTAACAGGGCAGAGGTCTCACCGATGCAGCCAGGTCTCCAGCCCAAAAAGAATTGGGTGTAGATGGTAGACATGGAGCCGAACTTTTCAATCACGGCTCCCATGCCGTAATGCTTCAGGACAAAGAGCGGGGTAGCGGTAGAGATGGCATCTACCCCGGGCCCCATATATTTGAAGATAGCCGCATCGCGGATGGGGGGAAGCCAGGCAGAAGTCATGGCCACTGGAAAGGTGGCCACCAGGAATGCGCGGCCAATAAGGGCAGGGTTGAAAATGTTAAATCCAATTCCGCCCAGGAGGTGTTTGGCCACATAGATTGACATAACAGCGCCCAAAATGGGAATCCAGTAAGGAACGCCGGGCGGAATAATGTATGCCAAGAGTAATCCAGTAATAACCGCACTGCCGTCCCGAATCGTGACAGGACGATGAAGGAGTTTCTGGGAAATGGCCTCAGTTAGGACGCAGCTTATGACGCTGATCAGGGTAATGATGAGCGATTGCAGGCCGAAGATGAAGACAGACAAAATAAGTGGTGGTACCAGACAGCCCACCACAGTCCACATAATC
>DATKYC010000056.1:0-16615 GCA_035528695.1 Acidobacteriota bacterium
CCCCTCAAGGTAGGGACCTTTTTTATATCTCTTGTGGATATCTCTTTTAGAGATTCGGCCGTGTCCAGGATAATCTCTATGTCTTCCGGGGTCAACCCTCCCATCCCCAGCAGATCTTTATGGTTAAATTTCTTCACCTGAAACTCCAGGCAAAAAAAACCTCCTTGCCATTAAACCGGCAAGGAGGTTTCTGATGTTGAGCGCACATGCAATCATGGTTTAGCTAGAGAACATGACTAGAGATTAACACCGTTTGACAAGTATTGATAGTATCCGACAACCAAAAACGTAACCTTGACACAGGAGCACTGCCTGTACACGAGCTCAGTGGTTCTCCTCGGCTTAAGATTCTATTTTTCCCCGGGGCTGATCTCCTTCTTTTTTTCTTTCACCTCGGACACATTGCGAGATTTTCGAGAAGGTGATTCTTTGAGTTTTTTGGATTTTACACCCCTGGTCTTATCGACTCTTGGCTTTTTGGCCTTCTTCTTGGCCACTTTTTTCCCTTCGTCACTTACTAGGAGTTGGACAACAGATATATGTGCACCATCTCCTTTTCGGGTTCCCTTCTTTACGATCCTAAGATAACCTCCCTGCATGTCAATATAATGTTCTTTCAGCTCATCAAACAGCCTATGGGTAACTGCCTTGTCAGTAAGGTAGGCAAGGGCCTGACGTCTCGCGTGCAAATCACCCCGCTTGGCAAGGCTGATCATTTTTTCCGCTACAGGTCTCAGGGCTTTTGCCTTTGCATCAGTTGTCTCTATTTTTTCTTGCTTAAAGAGGGAGGTTGCCATATTCCTCATCATGGCTCTCCGGTGACTTGAGTTGCGCCCCAGCTGGTTTCCCGCCTTCCTATGCCTCATTTGCCTGCACCCTCTTCCCTTTTTTCCACTTCATCGCCCTGGAGCAGTCTCTCAGGGGGTGGGAAATTATCCAGTTTGACCCCAAAAGAAAGTCCCATTTCCTCAAGGATAGACTTAATCTCATTGAGAGACTTCCTTCCAAAGTTCTTTGTCTTCAACATCTCAGTTTCCGTCTTTTGAACGAGTTCCCCAATCAATCTGATACTGGCGTTTTTCAAACAATTGGCAGAACGCACAGATAATTCAAGCTCCGAAACAGACCTAAAGAGATTTTCATTCAATCTCTCTTCCTTTTCCTCCTCTTCCTCTTCCACAACTTCGGATTCCTCTTCAAAGTTGATAAAGGGGTTCATCTGGTCCTTGAGTATTTTGGCCGCATACGCCACCGCATCTTCGGGTAGCACACTCCCGTCGGTCCATACCTCCAGCGTGAGCTTATCATAATCGGTAATCTGTCCCACCCTTGCGTTTGTCACCACATAATTGACTTTCTCGATAGGTGAAAAAATTGAATCCATTGGGATCACCCCAATTGGTTGATCTTTCAATTTGTTCCTTTCAGCTGGGACATAACCCTTGCCTGATCTAACTACCATCTCCATGCCAAGCTTGGCTTCTTTGTTCAGAGTCGCTATATGCAAATCGGGGTTTAAGATTCCTACCAGGCCGTGCGTGTCAATGTCGCCTGCCTTAACCTCTCCTTCTACTTCTTTGGAGAGGTGAATTACAGCCTCTTCCGGCTCAATGATTTTCAGTTTAATCTCTTTTAAATTCAAAAGGATATCTGTCACATCCTCCATCACACCAGGAATGGTTGAAAATTCATGAAGTACGCCGTCAAACTTCACTGAAACAATAGCTGTTCCTTGCAAGGATGAAAGTAATATGCGCCGCAACGAATTACCGATCGTGATGCCAAACCCTCTTTCGAGTGGTTCGCACACAAATTTTCCGTAACTGTTTGTATAGCTATCCTGATCGATTTCAATCCGTTTAGGCTTAATTAACTCCGACCAGTTTTTACTTTTTGAATCCACCAAGAGAGCCTCCTCCCCCACTATCTTGTTAATAAAAGTAGAAACAAACGCCCATCATAATCGTAGGAGCCGGCTGATTCATTTTCTTAGATTACAGGGTGTTTACTAATTGCAAAATGTTACCACCCAATATGACGAAGAGAACTTAGGCTTGAGTTTGAGATGTTTCTTTAGCCCCAACCAACTACCTCCCCTACTTTACTTCGAGTATAATTCAACGATAAGTTGTTCCTGAATGGGCATCGTGAGTTCTTCTCGATTGGGAAGGGCCTTGAAGGTTCCCCTGAATTTCTCCTTTTCAATTTCTATCCAATTTGGGATACCTCTTCTCACAACCGTCTCAAGGGCCTCCAAAATCTGAGGTACCTTTCGGCTTTTTTCTTTGACCTCAACAATATCCCCGGGCTTCACCTGGTAAGAGGATATATTGACTTTTCTCCCATTCACCAGAAAGTGATTGTGTCTTACCAATTGCTTTGCCTGATTGCGGGAAGAGGAAAAACCCATTCTGTAAACCACATTGTCCAGACGGCAATCAAGCAAAATCAGGAGATTCGTGCCAGAAATTCCTTTCTGTCTCTCGGCGCGGTAATAATAGCCCCTAAACTGCTTTTCCAAAACCCCATATATCCGCTTGACTTTCTGTTTTTCCCTGAGCTGGAGTCTGTAATCGGAGTATTTCCCTCCGCGCCGCCTCTGGCCATGCTGTCCCGGCGCATAGGGTTTTCTCTCAAAAGAGCATTTATCACCGTAGCAGCGATCACCCTTCAAAAACAGTCTCAGATTCTCCCGCCGGCACAACCTGCATAATGAACCGGTATACCTAGCCAAAATAACCCTCCTCAGTAGTCTGTAGTCTGGTAAAAGGAACGTGGGGAAATGGAACGAGTGAAATACCAGGGCTTCCACATTCCAACTTGCGAATTATCCTAAACCCTCCTTCTTTTAGGAGGACGACATCCATTGTGGGGAATCGGGGTTACATCTCTAATAACGGTCACCGTAAAACCTTCCACCTGAAGACCACGCAGCGCTGCTTCTCTTCCCACGCCTGGTCCCTTTACTCTGACTTCAGCCACTCTCATACCTTGCTCCATGGCCTGTCTGACCGCATCCCGCGAAGCAATTTGAGCAGCAAACGGTGTACTCTTTCGCGACCCCTTAACTCCACCCTTGCCTGCACTGGACTGACCAATAACATTCCCCTGCGGATCAGTGACAGTCACGATAGTATTGTTGAAGGTGGACTGAATGTGTACAATGCCGGTAGGAACGTTCTTCTTTTCCTTCTTAGTCCTACCTCTCTTTTTTGCAGATTTGGCCATCCTCTTACCTCAGTTCCTATTTTTTTCTTTTCCCCATAACAGCCCGACGTGGACCTTTCCTCGTCCTCGCATTGGTGCTGGTCCTCTGACCCCTTGCGGGGAGGCCCCTTCTGTGTCTCAAGCCGCGATAAGCTCCCAAGTCCATTAACCTTTTTATGTTCATGGACACGTCTCGTCTGAGTTCACCTTCAACTTTACACTCTTCGTCAATAATCTTGCGAATTCTTGTAATCTGTTCAGCGGTAATCTCATCGGAGTTGACGCTCCAGTCCACCCCCGCTTCGGTCAGTATTTTCTGAGAGGAGCTCCTGCCTATACCGTAAATATAAGTAAGGGCAATCTCCATCCTCTTTCCCCTCGGTAAATCAACACCCGCAATTCTAGCCAATCCATAACTCCTTTTTTTCGTAATCAATCAGAAATTCGTCACTTACCGCTCAGGACCAGTAAAAAACTTTGAAGACCCCATGAGGCTTTCAGATATGATCAGAAAGCGTTCACTGATAGGGCTAACCTTGCCTTTGCTTATGGCGAGGATTCTCGCAAATGACACGGACGATCCCCTTGCGTCTGATGATTTTGCATTTAACGCATATCTTCTTAACTGACGGTTTTACCTTCATTATCCAAAAGCCCTCTACTTACTCTGAGATTCCGCTACTTCAAACCGCGGTACACAATCCGTCCCCTTGTGAGATCATATGGAGAAAGCTCCACCAACACCTTATCCCCAGGGAGGATCTTAATAAAATGCATCCTCATTTTACCAGAAATGTGGGCCAGAACGCGGTGCCCGTTTTTTAGCTCCACCCTGAACATGGCATTAGGTAAAGTCTCAATCACAACGCCTTCAACTTCGAAAGCCTCTTCCTTTACCATTTCCAATTCCCTATTGAGAATCTTTCCGGCCTCTGCTCCACGCTGCTGATTTCATTTGGAAAATCCCCCTTTTCTCCTGACCTAGCATCGATCTGCGTAATACCCCCAGACTACCTAGCCCTGCCCAGGCCCCTTTTCATAAAACCTTCATAATGCCGCGTCAGCATATGCGACTCAATCTGGTTGATGGTATCCATTGCTACACCGACCACAATCAACAGGGCGGTACCACCAAAATAAAAAGGAACATTCAGTTGGTAGATCAGGATTTGTGGCAAGATACAAATAGCCGACACATATAGCGCTCCTGAAAAGGTTATCCTGGTCAAAACCCGATCAATATACTCGGACGTATTCTTGCCCGGCCTTATCCCAGGAACGAAGCCCCCGTATCTTTTCATATTATCGGCCACGTCAACCGGATTAAAGTGGACCGCTGTGTAGAAATAGCAGAAAAAGAATATGAGGATCACATAAATCAAACTATACACCACATGTCCCGGGGCCAAGAAATTCACAGCGTATTGCAACCAGGGAATTTCTTTCACATTCAAGAAATTGGCTATAGTTGCAGGAAACATCAAGATCGAGGAGGCAAAAATCGGTGGAATTACACCAGCCGTATTTACTTTCAAGGGAAGGTGTGTGCTCTGGCCTCCGTACATCTTGCGACCAACTATCCTCTTGGCATATTGAACGGGTATCCTTCTTTGCCCCCTCTCAACAAAAACAATCAAACCCACTACACCGATCATGAGGGCGACCAACAACACCATAAAAAAAGCGGTGACTTCACCTGTTCCGATCAATCTAAAACTGTTTGCCACCGCAACAGGAAGGCTAGCCACAATCCCGGCAAAGATAATAAGTGAGATTCCATTACCGATCCCTCTTTCGGTGATTTGCTCTCCCAGCCACATTAAAAAGGCAGTGCCGGCAGTCAATGTAATCACCGTAAGCAACCTGAACCCCCATCCTCCGACCGGTACAATCATAGCACCGCCAGGACTGGACATATTTTCGAGACCAATAGCAATACCGAAGCCCTGGATAACGCTTAAAATGACGGTCCCGTAACGAGTATACTGCGTGATTTTCTTACGTCCCTGCTCGCCTTCCTTTTTTAGTTTTTCGAGATGAGGAACGACAACGCTCATGAGTTCCAGAATAATGGAGGCACTGATATAAGGCATGATGCCAAGGGCCATTACTGACATTTGACTGAGGGCACCACCCGTAAACATATCGAAAAGCCCAAAGAGGGTCCCCTCCTTTGCACTGAAAAAGGCGGCCATAGCGGCCCCGTCTATCCCGGGCGTCGGAATATGACACCCCACACGATAAACAACCAGCATTATTAGGGTAAAAAGAATCCTCTTTTTCAGTTCCGGAATCTTAGGAATATTTTGAAAGCCGCCGATCAATTCAGAGCACCTTTAATATTAATTAAATGACCTCAATCTTGCCGCCTGCAGCCTCAATCTTTTCCTGAGCAGCCCTGCTGGCCTTGTTCACTTTGATAGTCACAGGGTGAGAGATCTCGCCATTACCTAGGAGCTTGATACCATCTCTCATCTTCTTGAAAAGCCCAGCCTTCCTGAATTCTTCCACATCCAGACTGGAGTTCGGAGCAAATTGGTTTAAGTCGTTTATATTGATGATATTATAATGCTTCCTAAATACATTAGTGAACCCCCGCTTGGGCAACCGTCTCTGAAGAGGCATCTGTCCTCCCTCAAAGCCGGGCGCCGGACCGCCCCCGGAACGCGACTTCTGGCCCTTATGCCCCCGACAGGATGTCTTCCCGTGTCCGGAACCGGGGCCTCTACCTACTCTTTTCTTTTTCTTTCTGGAACCCTCAGAGGGTGAAAGGTCATTAATTTTCATTGCTTTTTCCCATAACGCTTCAACTCACCCTAACAAGGAAGGATACCTTATTGATCATCCCCCTTATAGCCGGTGTGTTCTCTAGTTCCACAGTCTTGTTCAGCTTTGTGAGGCCCAAGCCCCTCAAGATCTGGGTAAACTTTCTGTTCTTGCCTATTCCACTTTTTACAAGAGTAACCCTAATTGTCTCAGCCATAGCAATTTCTCTCTGAAACCTGTGTACTTAACCCAGCAGATCCTGAACCGTCTTATCTCTCCGACGAGCAATTTCTTCGGGACTCTGCAATGACCGTAACCCACTGATTGTTGCTGCCACAATATTGTGTGGATTATGGGAACCAAGGCACTTGGTGAGTATGTCCTGGATGCCGGCAGCCTCCAAGACCGCCCGTACCGCCCCTCCCGCGATCAACCCGGTCCCGGGGCCGGCAGGCTTCAAAAGGACACGGCCAGCGCCCCACTCGCCGATCACGTCGTGAGGTATAGTCGTTCTAGCGAGGGAAACACTTTTCATGTCTCTCTTCGCCTTTTCAACACCCTTTCTAATCGCCTCCGGCACCTCGTTGGCTTTTCCAAGCCCACTTCCAACCGCCCCTTTGCCGTCACCAACTATGACGATAGCGCTGAAACTAAACCGCCGACCTCCCTTTACTACTTTCGCTACCCGGTTGATGTGAACTACTTTCTCAATTAACTGAATTTCATCCTCTTGCTTCCGCAATATATCTCTCCCCTAGACCTTTTAACCGATTCTCTTAAGACGATTTAGGATATCTCCCGGGGCATCAGGCGCCTATGGGCCTTTGCCCGTGGGGCCTAACTACCGGAAAGATCCCTACCATTTCCAGCTCAAAATTCAAGCCCATGCTCACGAGCAGCCTCAGAGAGTGCCCTCACGCGACCATGGTACAAAAATCCGTTCCTATCAAAGACAATCTTCTTGATCCCCTTCTGGAGAGCCCGTTCCGCGATTGTGGCACCTACTGCAGTGGCTCCTTTCATGTTAGCACCGTTTTTGCCGATCTTCGGAGCCAGGTCCTTCGATAATGAAGATTCCTCCACCAGTGTTTTCCCGGTAGAGTCGTCAATAACCTGGACATAAATATGCTTCAAACTTCTAAAAACACATAAACGGGGCCTCTCAGGAGTGCCCCGAACTTTTTTCCGCACCCTTTTCTTTCTTCTTAGCCTTGCACCCGCTCTGCTTATGGCGCCCATCCCAACATCCCCTTGATAATCTTCTAGTTATTACAGGTTATTGCCCTTGCTCCTGGTGCGAATTCCTTTATCCCACAAATACAACCCGAGTATAACCAATTGCAAGTTACTTCTCTTTTCGCATCTTGCCTATTTGCTGCCTGTTTTACCCGCCTTTCTCCGTATTACCTCGTCAGCATATTTGATCCCCTTACCTTTATAAGGCTCCGGTTTTCTAAGGATCCTGATTTCAGCGGCCGTCTTGCCCAATAGCTCTTTATCAATTCCGTTCAAAATGATTCTTGTTTTCTCAACCTTTACCTCAACTCCATCTGGCAACTCAAAATCTATGGGGTGTGAATATCCCAAATTGAAAACAACTGTTTTCCCTTTCACCTCGGCCCTATATCCTACACCAACGATTTCAAGAATCCTTTCAAATCCCTCTGTCACCCCGGTGACCATGTTGGCTATCAGGACCTGTGTAAGCCCGTGAAGGGATCTTGACTCCCTCGTTTTATCAGCCGCGGAGACAAGAATCCTGTCGCCATCTATTGCTACCTTCACGTTGGGATTAATTCTCCTCGTGAGCATACCCTTTGGTCCCTTAACTGTAAGGAGGCCGTTTTCTAGCTTAATCTCAACAAGTTTTGGTATTGGAATAGGCCTCTTGCCTATACGTGACATTCAAAACCTCCGACTCTTGCTGGTCGCAAAAGTAAAAAGCCATTGATACATTGTATAATGAATCACGATCCGTCAGCCCCCGTATATCGCATCCTGTATCATTAATCCCGGACCGTGAACTCCTACCAAACTGAGCAGAGCACTTCCCCACCAACACGCGTCCCCCTGGCCTGTGCGTCCGTCATGATGCCTCTCGATGTTGAGACTATGTTAACCCCATAACCATTCAACACCTTCGGAATCTCATCATGTCTCCGGTACACCCGATAACTTGGCTTGCTCACCCTCTTGAGTCCCCCAATAACAGACTTCCCCTTTTCATCATACTTCAAGAAGATCCTAATAAACCTATTCTGACCATCGGAAAT
Organism: Acidobacteriota bacterium; assembly: GCA_035528695.1. Classification (GTDB taxonomy): domain Bacteria; phylum Desulfobacterota; class DSM-4660; order Desulfatiglandales; family Desulfatiglandaceae; genus DATKYC01. The sequence goes on from DATKYC010000056.1 coordinate 8,247, forward strand.
AATCTTGAAATTTTTGATATACCCTTCGGATTTCAATACCTTGCCTATACTGAGCTTCAATTTTGAACTAGGAATATCCACCATTTCGTGGGAGGCCCTAAAGGCATTCCTGATTCTCGTTAACATGTCAGCAACTGGATCAGTCATGCTCATGTACTCTGCTCCTTTAATCCTTCAAATGAAAATTGCTCTAATGGTCTTACCAGCTCGACTTCATCACCCCGGGGATCTCCCCTTTTGAGGCCAAAGTCCTGAAACAAATGCGGCAGAGTCCAAATTTCCTCAAATAGGCCCTGCTCCGCCCACAGATCGGGCATCTATTATAATGACGAGTCGAAAATTTTGGTTTCCTCTGGGCCTTAATAATAAGCGACTTTTTTGCCAAAACAAGCTCCCTCTTAATACAATTTTCAAGTAGTGCTCACATAGCTCGTAAGGATAGGCTTTAACCCACAAACTAATTACGGAAAGGCATCCCTAGAAGTCTCAATAAATAGAGGGCTTCGGCATCGGTTTTTGCCGTTGTCACGATGGAGATATTCAGGCCTTTCACTTTATCTATTTTATCATAATCGATCTCTGGAAAAATGATATGTTCCTTGATCCCTATAGTACAATTTGCCCTCCCATCAAAAATCTTATTGGAGAGACCTCTGAAATCCCTCACCCGAGGCAGGGCCACATTGAAAACTTTGTCTAAAAAATCAAACATTCTTTTGCCTCGCACTGTTACCATGCATCCGATGGGCATTCCCTGCCGCAGTTTAAATCCGGCAATGGATCTCTTGGCCTTGGTCACAACAGCCCTTTGACCAGCGATCAGGCTGAGATCCTCAACACCTGATTCAAGTGTCTTGATGTTTTGTATGGCCTCTCCCAGGCCCATATTCAAAACCACTTTTCTTAGCCTCGGAACAGCCATAATACTTTTGTACCCGAACTCCTTTATCATGGCGGGCACGACTTCTGACTGGTATGTATCCTTTAGTCGAGACAACGTTTTCTCCTCAACAGATTCCTTTACCCCTTAAAAAAGCAGCTCTTTGAAATGAGCAAACGATCACGCATCCACCGCTTCGCCGCACTTCTTACACACGCGGACCTTGGAACTATCCTCTAGGGTACGGCTACCGATTCTCGTCGGCTCAGTGCATTTATTGCAGACCATCATCACGCTAGAGATATGGAGCGAACCTTCCTTTTCTATAATTCCTCCTTGGGCGGTCTTCGCGCTCGGTTTGGAGTGCCTTTTGACCATATTGATTTTCTCAACTATTACCCGCCCTTTCTGGGAATCCACCCGCAAGACAGTACCAATTTTGCCCTGCTCCTTACCTGAAATGACAATTACCTTGTCGTCTTTCTTGATCTTTGGATGTTTTTTCCTCACCTTTATTGCCCCCGATCCCGCTACGTTTCCTTGAAAATTAAAGCACCTCTGGGGCCAGTGAAATAATTTTCATAAAATTCTTGGCTCTCAGTTCCCTTGCCACCGGACCAAAAATTCTGGTCCCTACCGGCTCTCTTTGCTGGTTAATTAACACAGCGGAGTTATCATCAAATTTTATGTATGATCCATCAGGACGATTGATCTCTTTGGATGTTCTCACAATTACCGCTCGAGCAACATCTCCCTTTTTGACTTTGGAATTGGGCATTGCTTCTTTCACAGATACAACTATGATATCTCCCACACTGGCATACTTTCTCTTAGAACCACCCAACACCTTTATGCACGAGAGCAATTTGGCCCCCGAATTATCAGCCACCTTTAACTTTGTCTGCATCTGTATCATTTCCAGAGCTCCAACGATCTGATTCCCCGATTTATCTAATCTTCAAGGTTCGCTTTCTCAATAACATCCTTGATCTGCCATCTCTTCCTCTTACTAAGAGGTCGACTTTCAATAATTCTCACCTTGTCACCGATCTGGCACATATTTTGAGGATCATGAGCCATATACTTCGCACGCCTTCTGACATATTTCTTGTAGGTTCGATGTTTAGTTAAACGTTCAACCAGCACTACGGCAGTCTTGTCCGCCCTGTTACTCACAACGCTACCCACAAGTTTTTTTCGAAATCCACGCTCTGCCATTACCACCTCATATTATTTGTCTGCCATGGAGTTCTCCAGTTGCCTCACCACAGTCTTCACGCGTGCCAAATCCCTCCTAGTTTTGGGAATCATGGCTGTGTTTCCAAGTTGTCCCGTGGCCTTTTGGAACCTGAGGTTAAATAACTCTTGGCTCAACTCCTTTTCTCTTTCCTTGAGCTCTTCCAAAGCCAGCTCTCTTAACTCTGTTGCCTTCATACGCTTAGGATCATCCCCTGGTTACGAATCTTGTCGCGAATGGCAGTTTATGACCAGCAAGGCGGAATGCCTCAGCCGCGATACTCTCACCTACTCCCTCTAGTTCGTAAAGTATCCTTCCGGGCTTTACCACAGCTACCCATCCTTCAGGAGCCCCTTTGCCTTTACCCATTCTGGTCTCTGCAGGTTTCCTTGTGATCGGCTTATCAGGAAAAACTCGAATCCAGATCTTTCCCCCTCTTTTTACATGCCTCGTAACGGCAATCCGGGCCGCTTCTATCTGACGGGCAGACATAAAACCGCACTCCAGGGCCTGGAGACCATAATCGCCAAATTCCAGAGTGGCTCCCCGGAGGGCCTTTCCTCTCATCCTGCCCTTCTGTTTTTTACGATATTTAACCTTTTTCGGGCTCAGCATACACTCTTCCTACCCCTTCTTCTGTTTGTCAGGTAAGATTTCACCTTTAAATATAATTACCTTTACACCGATCACGCCATAGGTAGTAAACGCTTCGGCAAATCCATAATCTATGTCAGCCCTAATCGTATGAAGTGGAACTCTCCCCTCCCGATACCATTCCCTACGCGCCATCTCAGCCCCGCCCAGTCTACCGCTACAGGAAATCTTAATGCCTTGAGCGCCAAATCTCAAAGCCGCACTCACACTCTTCTTCATGGCTCGTCTGAAAGCGATCCTTCTAACCAGTTGTAATGCAACGTTCTCTGCAACTAGTTGTGCTTCAACCTCAGCCTTCCTAACCTCCTGAATATCAATAATGATCTCCCGGGTGATCTTCTTCTCAAGATCTCTCTTTAGCTTTTCAATCTCAACACCCTTTTTTCCTATCACAATTCCCGGTCTCGCGACGTGAATACGAACTCGGACTTTATTAGCCGCTCTCTCAATTTCTATCCTTGCCACACCGGCCTGGAAAAGTCTCTTCTTCAGAAACCCCCTGATTCTGTAATCCTCCAAGACAAAATCACTGTACCCCTTTCCCGCAAACCATCTGGAATCCCAATTCCTATTGATTCCCAACCTAAAGCCGATCGGATTAACTTTTTGTCCCAATATTAACCTCCAGTGTGGCCAAATTTTCTACCTTTCTACTCGATCTGTCGCCGAATTAAGAAAGGTAATTCCAAACTCAAATTTCCGAATTCGCGCTTCCGGACTACCTCTCATCCAAAATAACTGTCAGATGGCTTGTTTTCTTCAATATTCTGGTTGCACGACCAAGCGCCCGTGGCCGCCACCTTTTCAAAGCAGGCCCTTGATCTGCATAAAGACGCTTTAGATATAGAGAGTCCACGTCCGTGTTTGAATTTTGCCCAGCATTGGCAACCGCTGAATTGATTAATTTTTTCAATACCGAAGCTCCTCTCTGAGGGGCAAAGGATAGCATGTTCAGTGCCTCTTCAACTTTCTTTCCCCGGACTTGATCCATAACCAAACGGACCTTTCGGGGAGAAATCCTCACGAATCTTGCAACTGCCCTTGTTTCCATACTAACTCTTCAAGCAAAACTACCACCCATCGAAGAGGTCGTTTCTGATTTATACCATCATAGAGAGCGTCCTAGGTGACCTAATTTCAACTTCGCCAAGCTCTTCACTTCAGACCTATTTCATTTACTTCAAACCTTGGTGACCTCCACCAATCTACACAGCTACTGTTACTTCTTCTTGCCCTTCAATCTCGATTTTTTGTCTCCAGAATGTCCAAAGAAGGTCCTGGTAGGCGCAAACTCGCCCATCTTATGTCCCACCATGTCTTCGGTCACAAAGACGGGCAGAAATTTTCTCCCGTTGTGAACCGCAAATGTAACGCCAACAAACTCAGGAAGAATGGTAGATCTGCGCGACCAGGTCTTGATGATTTTTCTACTTTGCGTTTCTATTGATTGATGGACCTTTTTCAACAAATGCTCATCAACAAATGGCCCCTTTTTGAGCGATCTCGGCAAAGTCTCTCCTCCCTTAATCTAAGCGCTCAACCGTCAGCCTTCAGTAATAAATTACAGCCTTTCAACCTGTAAACTGACCGCTGAGAGCTCTTACAAATAAAATTATTTGCCTCGTCTTTTCACAATAAGTCGGTCAGTTGACTTCTTAACTCTAGTTTTGTAGCCTTTGGTCGGGACGCCCCAGGGTGTCACAGGATGCCTCCCGCCTGAGGACTTCCCTTCTCCTCCGCCGTGGGGGTGATCAACTGGGTTCATAGCGACCCCCCTCACATGAGGTCTCTTCCCTAACCAGCGATTTCGACCAGCCTTGCCGATCGAAATATTTTCGTGGTCTATGTTGCCGACTTGGCCAATAGTAGCCTTACAGTCCTGAAGCACCATACGCACCTCGCCGGAGGGGAGTTTAATTTGAGCATACTTTCCTTCTTTCGCCATTAGTTGGGCCTGGCTACCTGCACTTCTTACAAGCTGTCCCCCGTGCCCGATATTCAGTTCAATATTGTGAATATAGGTTCCTAGCGGGATCTGTCGTAAAGGAATAGTATTGGCAGTCCTTATCTCGGCACTCGGGCCCGAAATCACTTGATCTCCCGCTTGAAGCCCATGAGGAGCGAGGATATACCGCTTTTCTCCGTCTACATAATGTAAGAGTGCAATATTGGCGGATCTGTTAGGGTCGTATTCAATAGAGTTCACCAGGGCAGGAATTCCCTCTTTGTCTCTTCTGAAATCGATTACCCGGTATTTCCGCTTATGGCCGCCGCCTCTGTGCCGCACCGTAATACGGCCCATTGCGTTTCTGCCAGCTCTCCTATTAAGGGGCTTAAGAAGGCTCTTCTCTGCCTCCTTGCTCGTAACTTCCTCGAAAGTAGAGCAAGTCTGGAATCTTCTTCCCGCTGATGTCGGTCTATTTGTCTTGATTCCCATTATTAACTCCGCGACTTACCGCCGTACGGGGATACCTCACATTCCTTCAAAAAATTCAATGCTCTGGCCCGGTGCCAATCTGACAATCGCCTTTTTCCAATCGGCTTTCTTGCCCACATTCTTCCCAACACGTCGGCTTTTTCCCCGCACATTCATAGTCCTTACCCCTAGGACTTTCTTCTTAAGCAGCGTCTCAACAGCCTGCCTTATTTCCACCTTATTGGCCCGTTTGTGTACCTTGAAGGATACTTGATTAGCTCCCTCTTTTTGCAAAGTAGCTTTTTCAGTGATGCGTGGCTCTTTGATGACTTGATAGATATCCACTATGGAACCAATGCCTCCTCTATCTTTGCTATGGTCGACTGCTCCAAGAAAAGGTGATCATATTTCAAGATATCGTAGACATTGAGTCCTTGATAGCACATTACTTTTACCCATGGGACATTCTTGGAGGATTTCTCAAGGTTCACCAATTTGTCTTGGGTCACGATCAGCGCCTTATTCACGTCAAAATCCTTCATCACACCTACAAACTTCTTAGTCTTGATCTCGGGGAGCCTAAAATCATCCACCACAATAAGCTGATCACTTTGCACTTTATCGGTTAACGCCATACGAAGTGCAGCTTTCCTCACTTTCTTTGGGACCTTAGTAACATAACTACGCGGAATTGGCCCGAAGGCCACCCCTCCGCCTCTTCGTGTCGGAGAAGCCGCATCACCAACTCTTGCCCGACCACTTCCTTTCTGCCGCCAGAGCTTTTTTCCCGAAGATTTCACCTCTGAACGACCTTTTGCAGAGGCTGTTCCGGCCCTCTTACTGCAAAGCTGACTAATAACAACCTGGTGAAGGACATGCTTTTTTATCAGAACATGGAAGATTTCATCTCTCAGTTCAACTTCAGAAATCTTTTCTTTTTTGAGATTATATACATCCACGACAGTCATCTCGTGCCTCTGATTACCCTATAAATATGCTGTATCAAAGCCTTGCAGACTCAATCAGCTCAACAAACAACCAGCTGTTTTATTCATGCCTTGCAGATTTCAACGAGGCTATTGCGGCTTCCTGGCACTGCACCCTTAACCAGCACCAAATCCATTTCAGGCCTCACATCTATCACTTTCAGATTCTTGACGGTGACCCGCTGATTTCCCATCCTTCCAGGAAGTTTTTTCCCTTTTACAACCCTCCCCGGTGCTGCACTACAGCCTATTGAGCCAGGAACCCTGTGTGATCGAGATCCGTGGGTCTTATTTCCTCCGGAAAAACCCCACCTCTTGGTAACCCCGGTGAATCCTCTGCCCTTGCTATTCCCGATCACATGAACCAGATCGCCGATATTGAAGATATCTGACTTTATCTCCTGACCGAGTTCAAAGCTTGCTGGGTCATCAACTCTAATTTCCCTCAGATAGGCGAAACATACACTCCCTGCATTCTTGAAATGTCCTCGCAAGGGCTTATTCACCCGGGTTTCTTTTTGGGGTCCATACCCCACCTGGATAGCACTATAGCTTTCCTTTGCCAGCGTCTTTTTCTGTATCACAACGCATGGCCCGACACTCAGAACAGTTACAGGGACACTGTGTCCTTCGTCTAAAAAATGCCTTGTCATACCAAGTTTTTTCCCAAAAAGCTTCTTAACCATAAAAACCTAGCTCCACTGCCCTCCACAACTTTTTAGCCTGTTACAGCTTAATCTCCACATCCACCCCTGCAGCCAAGTCGAGTTTCATAAGGGCGTCAACAGTCTGCTGTGTCGGTTCCAGAATATCTAATAGACGCTTGTGTGTTCTTATTTCAAATTGCTCTCGCGACTTCTTGTTCACATGAGGGGATCTTAGGACACAGTATTTATTAAAGGCTGTAGGAAGGGGAATCGGTCCAGCCACCCTTGCCCCGGTCTCTCTAGCCGTCTCCACGATTTCCTTGGCTGATTGATCCAATAGCTTATGATCATAGGCCTTTAAGCGGATGCGGATCTTCTGGTTGGTCAACATGTGCCTCTCCCCTTATTCTATAATCTCGCTGATAACGCCAGCCCCAACAGTCCTTCCACCTTCACGAATCGCAAACCTTAACTCCTTCTCCATCGCTATCGGCATGATCAGATTCACCTCCATCGTCACATTGTCACCAGGCATCACCATCTCAACACCTTCCGGTAACGTCACCACCCCAGTCACGTCCGTCGTCCTGAAGTAAAACTGCGGCCGATAACCATTGAAAAACGGCGTGTGCCTCCCACCTTCCTCCTTCGTCAGGATGTACGCCTCAGCAGTAAATTTCGTGTGCGGCGTTATCGTCCCAGGTTGCGCTACCACTTGACCACGCTCAACGTCATCACGCTTAGTCCCCCTCAGCAATACACCAATGTTGTCCCCAGCTTGACCTTGATCCAAAATCTTTCGGAACATCTCAACACCAGTACACACCGTCTTCATCGTCTCCCTGATCCCAACTATCTCTACCTCATTGCCTACCTTGATCACTCCACGCTCCACTCTGCCAGTCACCACCGTACCACGACCAGAAATACTAAATACATCCTCTATCGGCATCAAAAACGGCTTGTCAGTGTCTCGAACAGGCTCAGGTATATAAGCATCAATAGCATCCAATAACTCAAATATCGGCTTCACTTCCTCAGAATTAACATCATCACTCTCCAACGCCTTTAACGCACTCCCCCGTATTATCGGTATATCATCACCAGGAAATTCATACTTCGTCAAAAGCTCCCTTAACTCCAGCTCCACTAACTCTATCAGCTCTTCATCATCCACCATGTCAGTCTTGTTTAAAAATACCACCATGCACGGTACACCCACCTGACGCGCTAATAATATGTGCTCACGCGTCTGCGGCATCGGTCCATCATCAGCTCCTACCACTAATATCGCTCCGTCCATCTGCGCAGCACCCGTGATCATGTTCTTAATATAATCCGCATGACCCGGACAATCTACATGCGCATAGTGCCTATTCTTAGTCTGATATTCCACATGCGCCGTCGCTATCGTTATCCCTCGAGCCTTCTCCTCAGGCGCCTTGTCTATCTGATCAAATGGCACATAATCCGCTAACCCCTTCTTCTCTAAATGCTTCGTAATAGCCGCCGTCAGCGTCGTCTTCCCATGATCTATGTGCCCTATCGT
>DATKYC010000057.1:0-7445 GCA_035528695.1 Acidobacteriota bacterium
AAAGGGAAACAAGAAGCCCCCTTGGGTCCAAAGCAGGCTTATTTGAAAGGGTGATGCCATCTGGACTCAGGGAACAATCCTCACCGAATGCCCTAAAATAATAATGCTCGCCTCTTTTCTCGGTCCCGAGAGATTTTTCCAGATCAGGCGGTAATTTCTCAAAGACCCTTGAGAGGTTTTGATGAATAAGCTTCTCGTAGTTTGTCCCCATGAGGGATACCTCCTCTTGGATGTCATATCCCTTTTCCACCTTTCTCTTGTCATGTCAAGTATTCTGCCCTAGTGGCGGCGCAATTTCGGTTGCCCATTCCCCCTGGAGGTGCTAACTATATAGGTATTCTGATGCGGCCGACGCATGCAAACGGGGATTTTTTGGACGCTTCTGATAATAGGAGAAGATCTTTCAGGGATTGTTGAAAGGGTGTTAGCCTGATGTGGGACTGGATCAGCTTACGAGCTCGCATATATGTGATGTTGACCATTCTTGTCTCCATTACCTTGACCGGCGGTGTGGTGATGGTCTGGTACACCTATCGGATGGAAGGGGTCCTCACTCGCATCATTGAGAGAAATATGGCACCCTACGAGGCGGCCGAGGCGCTGGAGACGGCCCTTGTGAATCAGAAAGGGTTTTTGTGTTATTATTTCCTGGATCGTGATCCGGAATGGCTCAAGAAACTTGGAGACTACCGTCAGATATTTTCACAGCGACTTGACAGGGCCCGTTCACTGGTTGAGAACAAGAAAGAAGAGGAAGTTATCGGCCAGATTGAATCGGAATATGCTCAGTATATTAAATCAAGAGACCAAGTTATTACCCACTACAAAGCAGGCGAGCTGGAAGCCGGTACCAAACTGTATCAGGATGTACGAAACCGTTTCTTCAAGATCCTCCAGCTCTGCGAGGAACATAAGTATATCCATACCACAGGCCTCAAGAAAGCAACGGATGAGAGCCTTGCCCAGGCCAAAAAGCTCAGGATCATTGCAGTAACTGCCGTATTACTGGTTCTTTTTCTGGGGGTGCTCCTTACCTTCGTCCTTGCAACCCAGATCTTAGGGCCGGTTCGAAGGTTAGCCAGAGAAGCGGACCGGAGAGGGGGCTCATACCAATCAGAGGACGAAATCAAGGCCTTAAGCCGTAGTGTTCGTGGGCTCATAAAGGATGCGGACCAGACACAAATGGAACTGGAAAGAAGCCGCGAACACCTTTTACAGACGGAAAAAATGGCCTTGGTGGGCAAGCTGGCTGCAGGGATGGCGCATAGCATTCGTAATCCTCTCACCTCAGTGAAAATGCGATTGTTTTCTCTGGGCCGAACACTACGTCTCTCAGACCCACAACAAGAGGACTTTGAAGTGATCTCCGAGGAAATTAGGCACATTGATACCATTGTTCAAAATTTTCTCGAGTTCTCCCGGCCTCCAAAGCTTAAGATGCAGCTTGTGAGCGCCTCAGCTGTGGTTGACTCAACCATACAGCTGTTGGAGCACCGCCTGAAGTCATACGACGTTAGCGTAAAGGTCGTGCGGGAACGGCCCCTGCCGGAGATCCAGGCTGATCCCGAGCAATTGAAGGAAGTACTTGTGAACCTGGTGGTGAACGCATGTGAGTCCATGGAGGGGGGAGGTTCAATTGTCATTGAAGAGGATGAAACCTACGAGGAACCTTTTGGCCACGTGGCAGTGATTCGACTGACCGACAATGGGCCCGGTATCCAGGGTTCTATTCAGGACAAAATCTTTCAACCCTTTGTTACCACCAAAGAGGAGGGTATTGGCCTGGGGCTGAGTATAGCTGCCCGAATTGTTGAAGAGCACGGGGGAAGGCTTTATTTCACGTCAAAGGAGCGCGAGGGAACTACTTTCATCATCACCCTTCCAATAGAGGAGTCAAGAAGTGAGGACCGTTCTTATCATTGACGATGATGACCAGTTGAGAAGAAGTTTTGAGAAACTCTTGAACCAGGAAGGCTTTGCCGCCAGGGGAGCTGCCTCGGGCGAAGCAGGGCTCGAGATAATTCGTGAGGAACTGCCAGACCTGGTTATCCTGGACATGCGCCTGCCGGGAATGAATGGACTGGAGACCTTTCAGGCAATACACGATATAGATCCCAAGCTACCCGTAATTATTATGACCGCTTATGGAACAACTGAAACCGCCATTGAAGCCACCAAAATGGGCGCATTTGACTATGTACTCAAACCTTTTGACATCCCCGATATGCTTGGTGTTATCGAGCAAGCCTTGGAGGCGGGTCGTTTTATGCGAACACCCGTGGATATGAATGTAGTACATGACAAGGCTTCCGGGGAGGCTATTATAGGGCGGAGCAAGCCGATGCAGGAAGTTTATAAAGCCATCGGACGTGTATCATCAACCGAGGCCACGGTGCTCATTCGTGGCGAGTCCGGTACCGGAAAGGAACTGGTTGCACGTGCTGTCTATCAATACAGTCTTAGGGCGGAAAAGCCGTTCCTGGTTGTCAACTGCGTTGCAATTCCAGAGACCTTGCTCGAGAGTGAGCTCTTTGGCTACGAAAAAGGCGCCTTTACCGGGGCGGCCAATCGCCGTGTGGGAAAAATCGAGCAGGCCAATCGAGGTACGGTGTTCCTGGACGAGATCGGAGACATGCCTTTCAGCATTCAGGCCAAGATATTGCGGCTTCTTCAAGAGAAAAGCATCGAGCGTCTGGGAGGACGTGATACGATTCCGGTGGATGTACGCATTATTGCTGCTACCAACCGGGACCTGGAAGCAGCCCTTGCTGATTCTCGTTTCCGTGAAGACCTCTACTATCGACTCAAAGTCGTCACGATTCTTATTCCTCCACTGCGTGAACGGCAGGGTGATATAGTTTTTCTGACGAGATATTTTATCTCCCGATATGCAAGGGAACTTGGCATAGACAACCCCGGGATCAATGAAGAGGCGCAGGCGGTACTCAACACATATCCGTGGCCAGGGAACGTTCGGGAGCTCGCCAATGCCATCCAGAAGGCACTAATATTCAACCGTGGAGCACCGATCGACCCCGAGGAGATTACCCAGGCTATTAGCGGCAGGTACAGTGCTCAGCCTACTGGCGGACGATCAGGGTGTGAGGAGATTCGGGAATGGGTTCGCGAGGCCCTAACCTCCGAGAAGGAAGAAAACATTTTTGACTCCAGTATGGACCGTATTGCAAGTATCCTCATTAGCGAAGCGCTCAACCTTACCGGGGGCAATCGTTCTCGGGCTGCAAAGCTTCTAGGCCTCTCCAGGCCCACTCTCCATTCCAAGATCGAGAAATACCATCTCAAATTCGAGACATCGGTCAAATAAAACTGGTTTCAGAATCCGGTTGTGACTTTACATTTTGTAAAAAAAGCCGACAAATATGTGCAAAAAAAATCTCAGCCGCCATTCTTTCCAATTTAGACAAAAGCAGTCATGTCAATAAGTTGAATCGCAATTTCGTCTCTATCCCCTCTTGGCATACCGGTTGCTTCATCCTTTCCTATATCCCTCCACGCGCAATATCGTTTTTCTAATTCCAGGGCCGGGGGCTTTCCGTGCTTCTCCCTTCAGGGGAAAGGCCTTGCGTTTGAATCCCTAATTATATATTTTTGAGGAAAAGCCTGTGGATAAGGAATTTAGCATCTTAATAGCCGATCGAAATCGTCATGTGAGGGAGTTTTTGAAGCGCGAAATGACGGCCGAGGGCTACCGGGTTCGATTGGCAAAGACCGGGCGAGAGGTCTTGAAGTTGGCTTACCTACCTGAACCCCTTGACCTTATAATCCTAGACCTGGACCTCCCAGATATGGAGGAACTGCCCGTATTTGAAAAGCTTGAGAATCGCATCCCGACCGTACCTGTAGTGGTCCACGCCTTCCGCTCAGACTATTCCAACGCCTCGGCTATCCCGAGTACGGCCACTTTTGTAGAGAAGGAGGGGGGCAGCATCGAGCATCTCAAGAAAGTAATCCGTAATCTCCTTCCAAACCACAGTCCTTAGTAGCCCAATGCCTGTTAAGAGCATAGATAGTAAGCAGCGGCAACCCAACCTGCACAAAGATAGAGGCAAAAATAACGGGTATTACCGTTCCTTAAGCCGAAACATCCTCTTGATTATTATCATTGTCTCCTTCACCCCCATGTTACTGGTCAGCGGTCTCATCCTCTACCAGTTCCATACCTCCTATCATGAAAAAATCCGTGCTCATCTCGGGGAGTTAGTCCAGAAGCACAAACAAAACATCGATAGTTTCTTAAAGGAAAGGCTGTCTGACATTAACTCTCTCATGAAGACCTTTAGCTTTGAGGAACTAAGTGACGAGTCTTTCTTACGAGACAGGTTGGAAGGAATGCATCAAGAGCATGACCCGGTCTTTGTAGACCTGGGAGTGATCAATTCCCTCGGCGTTCAGGTCGCATATGTGGGGCCATTCAAGTTGGGAAAGGCAATGTATTCGAACGCTGACTGGTTTCAAAAGGCCCTGAAGAGCGATTATTTCATAAGTGACGTCTTCTTGGGTCTTCGCGGCCTACCTCACTTCATAATAACAGTGAGAGACAGATGGAAGGGAGAGCCGTGGATTTTGCGAGCCACTGTCGATTTTGTGGCCTTCAATAACCTTGTTCAGAACATTCGTATCGGAGAAACAGGTTTCGCCTTTATCCTTAATAGGGAAGGAAAATTCCAGACCCAGCCGCTCCTTGAGACCATACCAAGCAAAGAGCCTTATATGGATTTTCTCAGGGGAGTGACACAGACTAATGACGACGTACATGTGTTTGATAGGACCGATGATGCGGGCAACAGAAATATCTTTGTGGCGGCGTTTCTAAAGGACGGAGATTGGCTTCTTGTCTACCAGCAGAGGATTTCAGACGCTTTCTCTGATTTCCGAAACGCACTGAATGTGACCCTTGTAATCATTTTTTTGGGTGGCCTGGGTATTATAGTAATGGCTTTTTTCCTCTCTAGAAGAATGATAAATCGGATCGCAAGGTCGGATGAGGAAAAGCAAATCATGAACCAGCAGATGGTCGAGACCGGCAGGTTGGCGTCAGTGGGTGAACTGGCTGCAGGTATAGCCCATGAAATCAACAATCCTGTTGCCATTATGGTGGAAGAAGCAGGTTGGATTGAAGACCTCCTTGAGGAAGAGGAATTCGGTGAGAGCAAGAACCTTGGTGAGTTCAGCAGGGCATTGAAACAGATCAAGACTCAGGGAAAACGGTGCAAGGAGATAACCTACAAGTTACTCAGTTTTGCTAGAAAAACCGACGCTAGAGTTCAAAAGGTTCAGCTCAATGATGTGATTGAAGAGATGGTGGCGCTCTCCTCACAGAGGGCAAAGTACGGTAATGTAACTGTCACTACAGATCTTCAAAAGGATCTCCCATGCGTTCAGTTGTCACAGTCGGAGTTGCAACAGGTGCTTCTCAATCTTATGAATAATTCCCTAGATGCGATGGAGAAGAAAGGCGGAAGCATAGAAATAAAGAGCAAATTGGAAAAGGATTGTATTGTTATTGAGGTTGCTGACAATGGCCCTGGGATTCCCAAGGCCAACCTTTCCAGAATATTTGATCCCTTTTTTACAACTAAACCGGTTGGGAAGGGGACCGGTTTGGGGCTGTCGATTTGTTATGGTATTATCAACAAACTGGGAGGGGAAATAGATGTGCGCAGCGCGATTGATGTAGGTACCACGTTCCGCGTGCGTATCCCCTGTCAAGGGAGAACGGGACGTGAATCTCTCTCGGGAAGTCCGGATTCCCCGTGATGTTTAAGTCCGTTCTTTTACCTCCTCCACCCGGGCTATTATGCTATCTTGCCAGAGGCTGAGAGTGGATTTTTTTGAAAGGAGAAGTGCATATGGCTGTCGCAAACGTGCTCTTAGTTGATGACGAAGTGCCTTTTGTGGAGACTATGACCAAACGTCTCACCAAACGAGATCTCAATATTGTCTCTGCATTCGAAGGACAGGAGGCCATAGAGAGGCTTGAAAAAGGCCGTGACATTGAAGTAGTGATTCTTGATGTCAAGATGCCGGGTATGGATGGCGTTGAGGTCCTCAGAGAGATTAAGAGAAGGCATCCCCTTGTAGAGGTGATCATGCTTACCGGCTATGCCACGGTTGAGTCGGCCATTGAAGGAATGAAATTAGGGGCATTTGATTATCTAATGAAGCCGTGCGATATGGAGCAGCTGATCTCCAAGGTCCGAGAAGCGGCTGCCAGAAAGAGGCAGCAGGAAAACAAGATCATCGAGGCACGTATGAAAGAGATCACCGGGCGACGTGCCTAGGAGAAGGAATATGTCCGGCAATCAAAGCGTTCAAAGGGAACGGATCAAACTTCTTCTTGTGGATGACGAAGAGGCATACGTGAATGTCCTCTCCAACAGACTGGGCAAGAGAAAGATGGTTGTGACCAAGGCCTTGAGCGGTCTTGAGGCAATTCAGGCGCTTCGCGAGGAGGATTTTGATGTGGCCGTTCTGGATCTTAAACTGGGGGATATGGATGGTATTGAGGTCCTCAAGATATTCAAGAAAATGCTTCCACAGATGCCGGTCATTATGCTAACCGGTCACGGTTCGGAACAGGCAGCCAGGGAAGGGATAGAATCCGGCGCTTTCGATTATCTCATTAAGCCCTGCGATCTTGAGGAACTCATTGGCAAGATCGATAAAGCGCTTGGGCAGGGGAGGTGATGCAGGTGGGTGATTTTGAGGTGCTGCTGGTGGATGACGAGGTAGAATTCCTGGACACCTTGCTAAAGCGAATGAAAAAACGAGATGTGAATGTTGTGGGGGTCAGAAGCGGTGAGGAGGCCCTTGGGCTGTTGGAGCAACATCTGGTGGATGTGGTGGTCCTGGATGTGAAGATGCCGGGAATGGACGGCATTCAGACACTGAGGGAACTGAAAAGGCGGCATCCTATGGTTGAGGTGATTATGCTCACGGGTCACGCGAGCTTGGAAGTGGCCATAGAGGGCATGGAACTGGGCGCCTTCGACTACCTCATGAAGCCTGTAGATATCGATGAGCTCTTGTACAAAGTTGAGGATGCTTACAAGAATAAGTCCTTACAGGAAGAGAAAATAAGGAGGATTGGGGAGATTCCTGGGTCAGAGCAATAAAGAGGGCAGGTAAGTATGCGTGGTTTGATCTGTGGTAATTTAGAGGCGGCAAAACAGGAGGCGCTTGATTGAGATGAATTTCTTGAGACGATGGGGCAGATTCTTGATGATTGGCGCGCAGGCCCATGCAAGATGGGAGCTCGATGTTTCCCGTACTATACTTGGTGGTAAAAAACGCATGGTGATCCTTGGTTTGCTTACCGTCCCCATTATAGTAGGAGGGATTGCATTCGCCGACCAGATTGGTGAAACCCTTCCACAGGTGCTTGGAGGCAAAAAGGCATACAGCCCCGCCTTTTATTCAACAGG
>DATKYC010000058.1:0-4559 GCA_035528695.1 Acidobacteriota bacterium
TATCTTTTGGAGAAGGGTCATCCAGCTTCGCATCTTTTTGCGCGGACAGGAAGACCTCTTTGTCATGGGCCATCGCATACTCGAGCGCCCTAATTGACTTGTCCCGTCCAACAAAGAGAGGCACAACAACGTTGGGAAACACAACCAGATCCCTCAGTGGGAGAAGAGGGTAATAATATCTTTGCCCCTTCGAGGGTTCACTCGCATCTTTTTTCGCAATATTGAACATATTCTTATCCATATTTTACTTGGTTTTCGTATAATAACATCGGGGTTTCACCCCTTGTCACCACCTCTTCGTTTATTATGCATTCACGTATTCCAGGGGTCGATGGTAGGTCATACATGATATCCAACATGGCGGATTCCAGGATTGCTCTCAAACCCCTTGCCCCGGATTTACGTTTGATCGCATCTTTTGCAATAGTCAAAAGGACCTCGTCAGTGAACTTAAGTTCAACACCCTCTAGCTCAAACAATTTCTTATACTGTTTGATAAGGGCGTTCTTGGGCTCCGTAAGGATTCTTGCCAATGCCTCAAGGCTCAGCTCGTCCAGTGTTGCGATAATGGGGATCCTGCCGATAAATTCCGGTATCATTCCGAACTTGATCATGTCTTCAGGTTGGACCAGGCCCATTGTTAGGTTGATATCCATCTCCCCTTTGCCTTTGATATCAGCCTCAAAACCCATAGTCTTGCTTCCGATACGATTTCTGATTATCTTGTCTAGGCCGTTGAACGTGCCGCCACAGATAAAGAGGATATTGGTCGTGTCAACCTTTACAAAGTCCTGCTGGGGGTGCTTTCTGCCACCTTTAGGGGGCACGTTAGCCATTGTCCCTTCAATAATTTTTAGGAGGGCCTGCTGGACCCCCTCACCTGATACGTCTCGGGTAATGGAAGGGCTCTCCGATTTGCGCGCAATCTTATCGATTTCATCAATATATACGATACCTTTGCTCGCAGCCTCCACATCATAGTCAGCCATCTGAACTAAATTTAAGATGATATTTTCGACATCTTCACCCACGTATCCGGCCTCGGTCAGCGTAGTGGCATCAGCAATCGTAAATGGAACCTTCAGAATCTTGGCCAGGGTCTGTGCCAGCAGAGTCTTACCTGACCCTGTAGGCCCTATCAGGAGGATATTGCTTTTTTCTATCTCTACACCCTCCATATCAACCTTTGAGCTGATTCTCTTATAGTGGTTGTGAACGGCCACAGCTAGGATTTTCTTGGCCCGCTCTTGTTCAATAACATACTGATCCAGGACATCCTTTATCTCGAAAGGCTTTAGCAGGTGAGCAGTCTTTGCCTCACCAGTTTCATGGGTGTATTCTTCGGCTATGATTTCGTTGCAAAGTTGAATGCATTCATCGCAAATATACACGGATGGGCCCGCGATCAACTTTTTGACCTCGTCCTGGCTCTTCCCGCAAAAGGAACATAGCAAATCGTCGCTGGAATTATTAGTCTTAGTCATAATTTCACACCTTTTATTACTTGGCTAATCGGTCTTTCATCTCCCTTGTAGTGATTATTTTGTCTATAATTCCATACTCTTTCGCCTCTTCGGCACTCATAAAAAAGTCGCGTTCAGTGTCCTTGCGGATTTTTTCTAGACTTTTACCCGTATGCTTGGCAAGGATTTCGTTGATAGTATCCCGTATCTTTAAGATTTCTCTCGCCTGGATGTCTATATCTGTTGCTTGTCCCTGCGCGCCTCCAAGGGGTTGATGGATCATTATCCTTGCATGCGGGAGTGCATACCGCTTACCTTTTGCACCGGCTGTTAGGAGCAGCGCGGCCATGCTGGTGGTTTGTCCCATGCAGATCGTCGCCACATCGGGCTTGATATACTCCATGGTGTCATAAATGGCCAAACCGGCTGTCACCGATCCGCCAGGGGAGTTGATATACACATTAATGTCTTTATCAGGGTCCTCTGACTCTAAGAAGAGCATCTGGGCGATAACGGTATTGGCCATGCCATCATGGACCTGTTCACCCATGAATATTATCCGATCTTTTAATAGCCGGGAATAAATATCGTAAGCGCGTTCTCCCCGGCTTGACTGTTCAATGACGATTGGTATTAACATTGGGCCTCGCTTGTCTCCTCTTTTCGATTATTTTGGCTGAGTGCACCTTTTTCTACATCAATAATCTTAGCATGCTCAACCAGGTAGTTCAATGTTTTTTCCTCTAGCAACATGTTTCTAATAGTATCTGTAAGGTTTCTCGCCTCATAATATTCTCGCACACTTTCAGGTGTTTGTCCGGTGGATGATGCCAGCTCCCTATAGCCTTTTGCCATATCTTCCTCATCCACAGTTGTTTTTTCTCGTTTGGCTATTTCACTCAAGATGAGCATATCCTTCACACGCTTTTCCGAGGACGGCCTGAATTCCTCCCTAAGCTTCTCTTCTGACAGGCCCGCCTTTTCCAGGCTTGCCCCGCTTCTTATGAGATTTTGTTTGACGTTTGCCACAGCTGAATCAATTTCCGATTGAACGACCGCCGGGGGAAGTTCAAAATCAACTCTCTCTGAGATTTTTTTAAGCAACCTTTGTTTCAGCTCCCTTTCAATTCTCCTCTCCTCTTCGGCAGTAAGGGCCTCCTTCAGCTTATTCTTCAGGTCCTCTATGTCTTTGAAATCTGCCCCGAGATTGAGGACAAATTCATCATTGAGCTCTGGAAATACCATTTCTTTGATATCGATTATCTTAACATGAAAATTAACCTTCTTCCCTGCGAGCTTTGGATGATAGTAACTTTCTTCAAACTCAACATCTATTTCCTTTTCATCATCTCTATTGAGGCCGGCTAGCGATTCTTCAAATGTAGGGTGAAAATCATTGCTCCCTACATTCAAGAGAAAGTTTGGTGACTTTATGCCTTCCAGCGGCTGGCCTTGCTCAAAGCCCTCATAGTTCAGGACCACGTAGTCACCTTTTTGGATGGGTCTGTCTTGAGCAACGGAAGTCAGTTTTCCGTGAGCTTTCCTGATCTGTTCAAGCCGATTCTGGACGTCTTCTTCAGTAATCGAGCACATATCCTTCTCAACCTCAAGCCCTAGATAGTTCTCCAGCTCAAATTGGGGACGAACCTCCATGAGCGCAGAGTAGCGAAAGTTTTGTCCCTGTTTCAAAGCCTCCTTTTCGAACAGGGGCAGACCAAGGGGGGAGACAGCTACCTCTTCTATTGCCGTTGGAAACGTTTCACTGATAAGGCTTGCCGTTACATCCTCCATTACCCGTTTCCCAAAATAGCTCTCAAGAATTCTCCGGGGCACCTTCCCCGGCCTGAATCCAGGTATCTTTGCACTTTTCCCCACCTCGCGGTAGGTCTCGGTTAATTTTTTTTCTACTTCCTGTGAATCAATTTCAATGCATAGTTTGCTTTTTACCGCACTGAGCATTTCCAGGCTCGTCTTCATATTGGTCCTCATTCACGTCACTCTCGTATAGAATGTTATGCCAAAAACATGCCAACTTTCAGTAGTAATAGAACAAAGGCGGTTTTTTCCTAGACGGTCATGTAAGACAAAATAATGATGATTTCTTAGATTTCAAGATGTTCGCTACATCCTTCCGACTGAAAGAACTTGGTGGTATTCAAACTGATGGAGTCTTCTATAAATTGTCAGGGGACCCCAACCTTCTCACTATGATTGTGTAAAGGCATTGCTCCTTCAGGAATATTTGCTGAACATCATAGTTCTGGTGGGGTAGCAGGTCAAGTACGATCCTCACCTTGGGATTGGCTCCTCTGTGAACCGCAACGCGCACCAGTTGGATAAACTTGCCATTGACATCGATGTAATGGACGATACCATCCCCAAGGCGTGCGTCAGGGAAGTCGCAGACAATTCTCGGCCTCTCTCCCTCAAGCGAGAACATTTGAGGAGGATAAAAGCCGTTAAGCACGATAATGACCCTTTCTTCACTTTCCGAGGTAAGGTCAACCTTTAGTTCCTTAATTTCCTTGGATCTCAGTGCGGCGGTCACTTGGCTTTCGCTGCGCCCGTAAAAGAGACTTTCATGAGCCCAACCTGAGCGATTGTCCGGAAGCCTTACAGCGTACCATTCACCCTGCTGTTGGATCAGGGTAACTTTGGCCCCACTCCCCAGCTTCTCTACTATTGGCGAACTTGTGTTAGGGCTCTTACGGATGTTACCGATGGGGACATTTATGCGCCATTCTCTGGGGAAGCTCTTGTCTTTTTCCTGTGAAGGTAAGGGTTCTGAAGACCGGTTTGCCTTTTCTGCGGTGTTCTGTGCCAAGAGGATGCCTTTACCCACTGAAAATCCAGAGTATGGCCCAGCCTCAAAAAGTAAAGCCAGCAGTATTGCGCTCACCATAGTAAGAGCCGTAAGGGCAATGCTACGTCCCTTACCGCCTTTGCATGAGATGCGACTCTTTATTTGCCTCTTATCAAAAGTCTCTCTATTCAATTTCACCGCCTTCAGTTGGTTTAAGAGCGCTTGAGATCTCTTTGTTCTGAAACTTCTTTTGCTGAAGGTGCGTTAGTCACGTGAGATTAAGCTCAGCACAA
>DATKYC010000059.1:0-4399 GCA_035528695.1 Acidobacteriota bacterium
TGAAAGGAATTAACAATATATGATCCCCTGGGAAGAGATCGACAGGGCGGAAGTCCCCGGACATGAAGGAGAAGTCATACTGCTGAAGCGAGGCACGGAATTCTCGATCCGAACCGCAGGAACAGTGCTGATGAATAGCCGCCTCCACGGTTCCGAAGATGCTCTGGCTGAGCTCACATGCAGCCGCATTAAACGAAAATCCGGCATGAGGATTCTCATTGGAGGCCTCGGCATGGGCTACACCCTGGCGGCAGCACTTGAACAATCGGAGCCGGATACACTCATCACCGTATCCGAGCTGATCCCGGCTGTGGTCAGATGGAACCGGGAACACCTGAGGCACCTTGCAGGAATGCCGCTGGATGATCCCCGGGTATCCGTCGAAGAAGAAGATGTGGCGGAAACCATCAGCAAAAGAAAATCCGCCTGGGATGCAATACTTCTTGATGTAGACAACGGTCCTGACGGGCTTACCCGGAAAGCCAATGACCGCCTTTACAGCAGATCCGGTCTAAAAACATTTTTTTGCGCTCTCTGCCCAGGAGGGATTCTGGCCGTCTGGTCTTCCGGAGCAGACGAGGCATTCACCCGTCGCTTGAAGCAGTGCGGATTCCAGACGGAAACCATAGCCGTACCAGCCCGCAAATCCGGAAAAGGCGGCAGGCACACAATCTGGCTTGCAGGAAAACCCTGATCGCACAATACCCTAACGGGTAGGGCCTTTTTTGAATCATATCTTTTTAAAGAGGAAAGGAGGCATAAGTGGAAAACCAAGAGGCTTACCAAAAAGCCAAGAAAAGAGTAGAGGCTAAGATCGGATTTTACATCCATCTGGCAGTCTATGTGGGGGTGAATATTCTGCTCATTATCATCAACCTTCTCACATCAACCCAAGAACTCTGGTTCAAGTGGCCACTTATTGGATGGGGTATTGGCGTATTCTTTCATGCCTTAGGAGTCTTTGCTTTCACTGAACGATCATCAATCAAAGAGCGGATGATCGAAAAAGAGATGGAGAAAGAAGCCCTTAAGAAGCAGTGATTCCAAAAGAACAAAGCCCGAATCCATACGCTTGCCCTAACCCACTCACTGAACACCTCCAAGGGTACTGTTATAGGTAACCACCAGCCCGTGGAGGGTGTCAGTAAAAGTCATGGTGAAACTGACTGCACTGGCACTTACTATATCGACCGTGGTGTTATCGGACTTTTCAGCACCATAGGGATTTTGCATGAGGGCCGCAGATGTGCTGGAAAATGTATCGTTATCAGCATAATAGGCATGCTGTGCTATGGAAAATGAATGGGCGTCCGTTTTGAGTGCTGAGGTATAAGCGCGCTGTCGATAGGCCGTGAATTGTGGGATGGCAATAGCGGCGAGGATACCAATGATTGCGATAACGACCATCAGCTCAATAAGCGTAAACCCCCTTTCATCTTTTTTACTTGATTCTATTGCCAATTCTGCACTCCCTGGGTGTGGCATTTGGATCCTTTCTAATACCAAGTTGCTATCATTGCGAGCCTCCGGCCGGTAGGGGCCTATGCCCCAATCCTCTCAGAACAAGAAGTCTAAGTAGCTGAATTGTTAAAAATATGATGGGTCAAGATTGTTTATACAATTATTATGCCATAAACTGAGGGCCTTGCACGCGATTGGTGATTAAGTAATATTTTCAACTATATATCTAAATAGTTTTTCTTTGGTTCATAGGTTAGACAATCTGCTTACGTCACCACAGCAACCGATTTGACATTTTTTTGGCGATACTAAGAGCAGCTTCCAAGCCAGTCCTCAAAGCCTTTAAAGAAGATGTGAAAACGTTTCGGGTCGTCTAATCGGCCACCAGCCCTTTGGCCACATCTGCGGCCTCTCCCATGATCCGGTCAAACAACTCTTTTACCGTGGGAATATCATGGGCCATGCCGATACCCTGGCCGCACGATATAATCCCAACGTCCAGGTCACCTTCATTATACATCTTCTTGGCCTTTTCCCCTGTAGCAATCTTGAGGATCTCCGGCAAACCCGCCTGGTCGTCCTCTAATTCTGCAACCTTCTTGGCCGCTGCGTTTATCCATACCCTGTGTGTGGCCCCTATAGAGCGCATGACCAGCATTGTGTCCAGCTCACCCGCCTTGACAAGTGCCTCCTTCAGCCTGTCATGGATCGGGGCCTCTTTTGTTGCGAGAAGGCGTGTGCCCATAATGACTCCCTGGGCCCCCAGGGCCAATATCGCCACAAGTCCTCTGCCGTCAGACACTCCCCCGCCCCCTATTACCGGGAGGTGCAGGCTCTCAACAACCCGGGGCACCAACACGAGCGTGCCTATATCCAACTTTCCGGTGGCCCCTCCGTTCTCGTAACCCACAACTGTGACCATGTCCGCGCCCATTTCCTGGACCTTGAGCGCATAACGAACGCCCACACACTTGTGCATCCAGGTAATACCCGCCTCTTTGAACCGGGCACACAATTCTTGAGGCGCGGAATGCCCTGATGTCTCAACGATCTTGACCCCTTTTTCCAACAAGACATCCAGGTAGTCATTGTTGTCAATGGGGCGCATCGCCGGAAAGAGGTTGAGGTTAACAGCAAAAGGCTTGTCGGTGAGTTCAATGAGTTGATCCAGTGCCTCTGAAAAGGCCTCGCGGCTCTGGTAGATTGCGGATGCCAGTATCCCCAATCCCCCGGCATTGGAGATGGCCGCTGTAAATTCAGCGTTGGAAATATGCATCATGGTTCCCCCCACAATGGGGTATTTTACACCTAACATCTCAGTCATCTTTGTCTTAAACATGGACATCCTCCTGATATTGAAGATTGACAATTGAATATTTGAGGGAATTTTGGTTAACTCAATAAACCTTCAGCTTTGCTTTGCGGGTAAGCGAGTGATTTAGACTTTTCGATTACGATTTTTTCTCTCATCCGCTCCTTTCAGTATGCGCCCTTTGCGACTTGGCGAGAAACCAAAACACGCGGTCGGTATTGAGCTTGAGGGATTGTGGACAGATCTGCGAAGAGCGGCTGCAGATGGCCGCGATCATAGGTCCAACAGGGCGTCGATGCGCGCCCTGTCGAACCCGGTCACCACCTCGCCGTCCACCACCAGGGCGGGCGCCGAGCGAACGCCCAGGCCGAACAATTCCTCCCGGGCCTCTTCGTCGATCATTAGGTCTTTTCTCACGAATGTCACCCCTTTGCCGGTCAGATACTCTGCCAGTGCGGTACAGGGGCCTCAGAACGGCTGCGAATACACGATAATTTGGCGGTTTTCCATATGGGATCCTTTTGGTTATGTTCTGTTTGAAAAACCTGGCCCTCAGGAACCGTCGCAGATCCCGTATAGCTGAAGTCACAGGAAGACGGCTGGTGTCATCCGTGGTGAAAATATCCCGCCTGTTGCGGCGTAGCCGAAAGGCGAAGACGGGCCCGTCGCGGCGTAGTGCGTCGTAGTATAGCCGGATAATTCGGACGAGGACCATCTACTGCAATTGGCTGGCCTTCTGCTCCCGCGCATTTTGCAGCAGCTCCTGCCGCTTGGCCTCCGCATCCTCGGAAATGAAGGGTCGCTCGTCGGTCATGAATTTTTCCATCCACTCGCAACTGTCGGACCACGAAAAGGGCAGGTCGACGATGATCCCCGGCCTGTCGGCATTTTCCAGCAGCTTAAGCCCGTCGCGCAGGACACTGCGCTGGTTTTCGGGATCTTGGGGCCTTCCTGCCGGATTGCCCAGGGGGTAGTTGAGAAAGATCTGCCGCGGGTTGCCTGCGCTGGCGGCGATGTCCCGGGCGTTGGTGTAGGTGACCGTGGAGATGCCCCCTGCTTCCAACACACGGGCGACCAGACTCACGGTCTGGTGACAGATGGGTCAGACAGGCGTCAACAGGGCCACATCCACATGGTCCTCCCGGCACTGCCGGAGGATCTCCGGTCCGTCCACTTCGGTGGTTTTGCGGTGGCTGTAGTTGGGCAGGGTCCGGTAGTAGTTCCTGCTCAAACTTCCGAACACCCCTTCCTCGAGAAACTCCTGCAATCGCGTGATGGGAAAATAGGCATTCACATCCGCCATGTCCGTCTGGTAGCGGTCGTGGTCCTCACTGGTGGAGAGGATGCGGTCGGCGGGCCAGTCGCTGGGCGCCGTGAACACCTCCAGTTCATTGGTGCCGGTCATCCTGGGTTCTTCCAGGGGAAGGCCCCCCTCGTCCAGCAGCAGGAAGGATGCGGTTGTCACCAGCGTCACCCGGCATTCGGAGAGGGGCTTGTTCAACGGGGTGAAGGGGATATTCTCGTTGTGCGCGTAGTTGTAGGTCTTGTCGTAGCCCAGACCGCGGTAATATTCATGGGTTTTTTCGATGTAGCGAATGTGGTCCATCACGGGCCTCCACGTTTAAA
>DATKYC010000060.1:0-8600 GCA_035528695.1 Acidobacteriota bacterium
TTCGAGGCTATCTCTGGAATGAAACTTATCTCTCGTCTTGCTCCTCTGTCAACAAATCCAATAGCATTTTTCTTCTTAACTTCAGCACAGTATCTTACACATAGACCACAAAGAATGCAAAATGAGGGCTCTTTTTCAAAATGGTCTTTGTCTGCTCCATACTCCCCAGCTAAATCCTGCAATTGCTCAGAGTCCGGAGCATGAGCCAGCATCAGCTCCAAAAGCATTTTGCGAATTTTATCTACCTTCTCAGACCTGGTTCTTACCACTAAATTTTCTTCAACGGTGTAAACGCAGGCGGCAACGAGATTTGTCCTACCGCGAATTTCTACTTCTACTGTGCAAATTCGGCAAACCCCATAGGGTTCTAATTTCTCGTGGTGACAAAGTGTGGGAATGTATATCCCTGCACTTTGTGCTGCCTCCAAAATGGTCATCCCTTCTTCTGCTTTAACTTCTCTCCCATCAATCTGTAAAAGGATTTCACTCATTTTGCTTTACTCTCTCTGACTATAATTCTTGCTTCTTCAGGGACAGGAGACGGAACAGGCTCACCAGAGAGCCTTCTGACCGCACCAAAGCGAGGGGGGCAAACTTCAAAGCAAGTCCCGCACTTTGTGCATTTCTCCTGGTCAATTACATGGATCTGGTCCTTGCTACCTACAATCGCCTCTGCAGGGCATTGCCTGAGACAAATCATACAGGCCTGGCACTTCTTAGGGTCGATATAGTACGAGATTAGCTCCTTGCAGAAATAAGCTGGGCACCTCTTCTCCTTGATGTGTGCCTCATACTCGTCCCTGAAGTAGCGTATCGTGCTTAGAACCGGGTTAGGGGCAGTCCTACCTAAAGCACAAAGTGAGGCATCTCCGGTTACCTCGGATAGCTCCTCCAAACGCTCAATGTCGCCCTCTTTCCCCTTCCCCTCACTAATATTAGCCAGAATCTTAAGCATCTGCCTGATGCCTTCACGGCACGGGACGCATTTGCCACACGATTCATCACTGAGGAAGTCAAGGAAGTACCTGGCGATATCAACCATACAGGTATCTTCATCCATTACAATCATCCCACCTGAACCCATCATTGAGCCAGCTTTGGAGAGTTCATCAAAATCAACTTTCATGTCTAGTTGTTCCTCAGGGATACATCCTCCGGATGGACCCCCGGTCTGCACTGCTTTGAACTTCTTGCCTCCACGGATTCCACCGCCTATCTTATAGATGATATCTCTCAGGGTTATACCCATGGGGACTTCTACAAGGCCGGTATTATTTACCTTGCCTACCAGGGAGAAAATCTTCGTTCCTTTGCTCCCTTCAGTTCCAAATTGAGCAAACCAGTCAGCACCTTTGTTGATAATAAGTGGCACGGTAGCCCACGTCTCAACGTTATTCAAGTTGCTGGGTCTATCCCAAACGCCCTTAATGGCGGTGTGGATATACTTCGGTCTGGGCTCTCCTACCCTGCCTTCTAATGCCGTCATCAGAGCACTCGATTCACCAGAGACGAAAGCGCCGGCTCCTCGGTGCACTTTAACAGTAAAATCAAAACCTGAGCCGAGGATATTTTCCCCAAGGAAACCATATTCCTCAGCTTGCTTGATAGCAATACCCACGTTCTCTACTGCCAGGGGATATTCCTGCCGAACGTAAATATAACCCTCATGGGAGCCGATGGCATAGGCTCCGATGGTCAACCCCTCAAGAACTGAATGGGGATTCCCCTCGAGAAGGCTCCTATCCATATAAGCTCCAGGGTCTCCCTCGTCTGCATTGACGATCACATACTTTATCTCACCGGGGGCATGGCGACATTCCTCCCACTTTCTCCCTGCGGGAAATCCACCACCTCCCCTCCCTCTCAGATTAGATTTTTTAACTTCTTCCAATACTTGCTCGGAGGTCATCTGGGAAAGGACTTTGACTAATGCAGAATAACCACCGAGCGCCAGATAGTCATCGATACTCTTAGGATCAATATTTCCGTTGGAACCGAAAACAAGCCGCTCTTGGTTCTTGTAAAAGGGAATTTCAGATTCATGAACTATCTTTTCATTGGTACTAGGGTCGGTGTATAGCAAACGCTCTACGACTTTCTTCTCCTTTATAGTCTGGGAGATAATTTCAGGAACATCCTTAGGCTCTATCTGTAAGTAACATATTCCCTCAGGGTGAATAACTATAATAGGGCCTCTCTCACAAAAGCCATGGCAACCAGTCTTCCTGAAGTCTACCTCAGCACTTAATCCTTGTTTTTTAATCTCCTCTTCAATACTCGCAGCGACTTCTTCGCTACCAGAAGCATGGCAAGCAGATCCAGAACAGAGTGTAATACAAGGTTTATTTGGGTCTCTTTTCGACAAGATACCCTTCCTGAGTTCTTCCAATTCAGCAGGTGAATTTATCCTTGGCATAATTTTCCCTTAATCATAGTTTTTTAACACTTCTCCTACCTTGGCTGGCGCCATCTTACCGTGATACTTCCCATCGACTTCCATAACCGGTCCTAAAGCACAGCAGCCGAGGCAGTTAACAGTCTCCAGGCTGAACTTTAAATCCAAGTCCGTTTCGCCAGGTCTAATTCCAATCAGGTCTTGAATAGTGTCGAGGACGCGCGGCGCACCGCGAATATGGCAGGCAGTGCCCATACATATGTGAATTTCATGACGCCCTTTTGGAACTAAACTGAAAGCTTTATAAAAAGTGGCTACGTGCTGTATCCGACTTAAAGGTACTTTTAATTCCTTGCTGACCTTATTTAATACTTCCTTGGAAAGCCAATGATTTTCGCTCTGAATCCCCAGCAATACTTGTATTAGCGCACTGGCATCACCCTGATATTTGTTTATAATCTGATCGATTTTATCATTATCCATAGCCTCTATCCCAACCCTCTTCTTTCTTTCCTTCCCCTAATCCAGTGCCTGCTCTTTCACTTCAAGCGGGAGCAAAACGCTTCTGGCTTTCATCAAACCTGACTAATCCTTGCCTTGCTGAACTATTAAGGTGTCTTGATACTTCAGACGGGTTTAAGCCTAAAATCTCAGAAATTTCTCCAGTTGAAAGGGGCCTTTCTCGCAGGAGTAACATAATTTGGCTTATTGCCAATTTATCTACAATTAATTCATGAAATAACCTGTCTACCTCTTCACTGGTGAAAAATTCGTTATATTCCTCTTCTGTATCAAAATGTACTCTCAGCCTCTCCCTTTCCACCAGCTTAATGTAGGGGACTAAATTCTTAGCTGCTTCAAGTTTTAACTTCAATCCGTTTTCATCTATTCCTTCGCCTATTCCAAGAGGTCCTAATTTCTTCAGCTTATTGGTAAAGTCAGTAATAATTTCGGCGAAACGGATTCCCTCAGAGGCAGATACCCATTCTAGCCTTAACCTTTCGGGGTTCACCCCTATCTGTTCCATTAGTTTTTTGCATATGTGCACCATGCTTACCGCATCATAATTTCCTTCTGTAATGTAATGGCATTCGCCAAGCCAACAACCGCCGATAAACACCCCGTCTGTTCCGTTTGAGAAAGCCCGGAGTACAAATGCCAGGTCGACTCTGCCGGAGCACATCAACCTTATCACCCTCATATTAGGGGGGTGTTGATACCGAGAAACTCCAGCAAGGTCCGCCCCTGCGTAGCAACACCAGTTGCATAAAAATCCTAAGATCCTTGGTTCAAACTCGTGACTCAAAACCATTCTTAGCTCACTCCTAAGGTAGTAATCTCTACTTTGTTCATTAGTGGACTTCTACAAGGGCTGGAACCTCCACAGGAGCTGGAACAGCCGCGTCAATTTGGGCAAAGACCTCTTCATCGGTAAAGTGCTTTAGATAAATAGCCCCTGTGGGACACTTCGCATTACAGAGACCATCTCCTTTACAGAGGACAGGAATAACCCTGGTTTTTTTGCCTTCCGGTGTATCATAAAACTCTATAGCACCGTACTTACAAACCGAAATACAAGCCCCACACGCTATACACTTACTCTCATCTACCTCGCAAATAGCACCGGAGGCTATGACTGAATCCTTTGAAAGAATAGTTACAGCCCGGCCGGCAGCTCCGTAAGCTTGGCTAATCGTTTCCGGTATATGCTTGGGATAGTGAGCTATCCCGCATAGGAAAATGCCATCCGCCGCAAAGTCAACAGGTCTTAATTTTACATGGGCTTCCTGGAAGAAACCATCCGGGCTCAAAGATACCTTGAATAATCGGGCTATTTCCTGGCTTCCTGCCGAGGGAACAACGGCGGCTGATAGAACAATTGAATCGGCACCTATAGCAAGCCTCTGACCTAAAATAGGATCAGGGACAGTTACTCGTAAAATAGGCTTGCCCTCCTCGGTGGCAGCTTCCACCAGGGGCTTGTCATCCGGTTCCCAGCGAATGAACTTTACGTCTTTATCCGCTGCCTCACGGTAATAATCCTCTCTGAACCCATAGGTTCTCATATCCCGAAAGAGAATGTAGATATCCATTTCGGGGTTTATCTCTTTTAGTTTCAAGGCGTTCTTTATAGCCTGGCTACAACATATCCGGGCGCAGTAATTTCTGTCTTCCTGTCTGCAACCGACACATTGGATCATCACCAGACTTCGGGAGTTAATCAGTCTTTCATCTCCTTTGGTGATTTGCTCCTCCAATTCAAGCTGGGTCAAGACCCTGTCATCTTCCCCATAAAGGTATTCGGTGGGTTTATATTCGTCAGCACCCGTAGCAAGGATGGCTGCTCCATGGCGTATTTCTTTGACCCTTCCTTCAGATTCTACCGTGGTTATGAAATTTCCCACATAACCGGAAACATCTGTAATAGTCGCATCATGAGATACATGCACCAAGGGGTGCTGATAAACCTTGCGTATAAGATCACGCAAATACGCCTGAACATCCAGCCCTTCCAGAGTGAAATGAATTCTTCGTGCCATTCCCCCCAGGTCTGTATCCTTTTCCACCAGGTAAACCTCAAATCCCTGATTGGCTAAAGCCAGAGCACTGGTCATCCCGGCCAGGCCTCCTCCGACCACTAAGGCCGTCTTGTTGACGGGCAGATCGAATTCCTGCAAGGGCTCCAAATTGACAGTCCGGGCGACCGACATCCGGACAATATCCTTTGCCTTTTGGGTGGCTTCTTCCTTTTGTTTGGAGTGGACCCAGGAGCAATGTTCTCTAATATTAGCCATGTCGAAGAAATATTGATTAATTCCCCCTTCCCGAAGCGTGTCCCTGAACAGCGGCTCATGTGTCCTGGGGGTGCAGGCGGCGACAACCACGCGATTGAGCCCTTTTTCCCGGATCGTGTTTGATATTTGCTCGGCAGCATCAGTAGAACACACAAAGAGGCCTTCCTCAGCGTGAACAACATTGTCTAAGGTGGAGGAATATTCAACTACGGAAGGAACATCTATCACTCTTCCGATATTGGCGCCGCAGTGACACACAAAGACACCCACCCTGGTCTCCTCTTCCGAGACATCCCTTTCCGGTGGATATATCCTTTCTTTAGCCAGCTTCCCTCGCCGGTAATCAAGGAGTTCACCTATAAGGGCATTTGCCCCACTGGCGGTCACAACCGACTCGGGGATATCCATAGGTCCCTGGAAGGCTCCGCTTACAAAAATTCCCGGGCGAGTGGTCTCAATAGGATTAACAGGATTGGTTTTACAGAATCCGTGAGAATTGAGCTCGATGCCGAACGTATCAGCCAGGTTCTGCACATCAGCAGGAGGGTTCAATCCAATGCCTAGTACCACCAGATCGAATTCTTCCTCCTTTACCCCTTCCTCGGTAGTAGAGTATTTTATGGTTATATTCTTGCTTTCAGGGTTCTCTTTTCCTATCGATACGTAGCTTCTAATAAATGTAACCCCGGAAAGTTTCTCTGCTCGTTGGTAGAATCGTTCGAAATCCTTTCCAAAGGACCGAATATCGTTATGGAAAATTGTAGCTTGCGTTTCGGCGTCATGGTCCTTTGCTAGTATCACCTGCTTCTGGATATACGAGCAGCATACCGAGGAACAATAGCTGTTACCGCCCTCGATAACCTGTCTGGAACCGACGCAGTGAATCCAGGCTATTTTATGTGGATGCTTTTTGTCTGAAGGGCGCAATATCTTACCTTCGTGTGGCCCGGTGGCACATAAGAGCCGTTCAAAGTCAAGACTGGTTACCACGTTCTCCATCTTTCCATAACCATAGTCGCCCCGGAGCTTAGGATTAAAAGTCTCATAGCCCGGGGACAGAACGATCGCCCCTACCTTTAAAACTACCTTCTCCGCCTCTTGATGAAGATCTATGGCGTCATGCTTACAGACTCCCTGGCAGATCGTACATTTCTTGTCTTTAAGGTAAAGGCAGTTTTCATCTATATAAGTGACAAGGGGAACTGCTTGAGAGAAATATATATGGATGGCTTTATTGGATGATAAGTTTTGATTAAACGGATCAGGGACCATAACCGGGCAATACTCGACACAGACAGTACAACCGGTGCACTTGTTCTCTATAACATATCTGGGCTTTTTAATCAGGGTTACAGTGAAGTCTCCTGCTTCCCCTTCTACTCTGTCAACTTCAGTATAGGTCAGGATCTCTATGTTGGGATGCCTGTCACATTCAATAAACTTGGGAGACTCAATGCACATGGAGCAATCATTCGTGGGAAAGGTCTTATCAAGCTGGGCCATCTTGCCGCCAATGGTGGGTGATTTCTCGACCAGGTAAACCTTAAAACCGGCAGTGGCAAGATCAAGAGCGGCCTGAATACCGCTGATCCCTCCACCAACAACCATGACATCTCCAAAATGGCTGTTTGCAAAACTTTTGCAAAGCTGTTCAATTCGTTCTTTATCCACTAGTTCTTTTTCCAACTCTCCGCCCTTATAAGGTTTGATGTTCTTGTACTCTCCGGGTTCAGCCGGCTTAGCCATACTTAATTTGTTGGACAACCAAATCGCTCCGGGTGGGAATACACCGAAAGGCGGCTTCCACTCGCATGGCCAACCAGGGTAATGCCCAGATCACGGGCAAGCGAGACGGCGCTCCCCGTCGGCGAGTGCCGCGAAACAACAACCGGGGCCTGCATCTTTGCCGCCTTGAGCAACATCTCGGATGAAATGCGGCCGGTGCTCAGCAGCAGTCTATCTCTGGTTCGCAGTCCCCTCAATAGACATTCGCCCTGGATCTTGTCCAAGGTGTTATGCCGTCCGATATCCTCAGCCACTACGAGCAGTTTCTTGGTATCGGACAGAGCTGAGGCGTGCACGCCGCCACATAACCGATACAGCACCATCTGGTCTTGAAGCTGCTTCATCAGTGATAGCACTTCCTTGGGTGTAGCAACAAGATCCGATTCAACCTTCTGTCCCTGAGTTTTGAAAGTTGCACCGCCACCGCACCCAGAGGTGAGAGTCCGCTGCGTTGGCAGTTCATACTCGGAGTTGCTCAGCGTCACATCGGCCAGCGATTCCTCCTCACACACCCGCATGTTCGCCACGTCGCCGAGGCCCGAGATGATTCCTTCTGCGTAGAGGAATCCGAAGACAAGAAAATTCAGCTTGGTTGGAGTGCAGAGGATGGTGACCAGTTCCTGGCGATTGACATAGATGGCAAGCGCCATCTCGCTGGGAAGATGACTTGAGGTCTTACCCCATCCCTCACCCGAAAAGCGATCGAAGACTACGTCCGGGGCGATACCTTTCAGATCCAATTTGCCAATCGCTTCTTGCCTATTTCGCTTCTTCATCCTCTAAATCACTTCCTGGAGAATCTCCGTGATGTCCTTAACCTCTATGACCTCACTATAATTCAGGACTAACCTGCTGTCCTCAAAATTGGTGATGCAGTAAGGGCAGGAAGTAACCAGCACCTCAGCCCCGGCCGCGACAGCTTGCTCCAC
The DNA here is from genome assembly GCA_035528695.1 of Acidobacteriota bacterium. Classification (GTDB taxonomy): domain Bacteria; phylum Desulfobacterota; class DSM-4660; order Desulfatiglandales; family Desulfatiglandaceae; genus DATKYC01. The sequence goes on from DATKYC010000060.1 coordinate 7,905, forward strand.
TCTGAGGTCGGAGAATCTTTCGCCTTTTGGAGTTTCCATCCAAATCCTGCCTCCTCCCCCTCCGCAACAGAGGCTATCTTTCATTGAATCAGCCATCTCGACCAGTTCTATACCAGGTATTTTCTTTAAGGCCTCCCGGGGTTCGTCATAAATGCCATTGTGTCGACCCAGATAACATGGGTCATGATAGGTCACTTTCTTCCTATACTCCTTGGTGAGGTCAAGCTTTCCTTCGCAAATGAGCTCGAGTAAATATTGGGAGATATGGACCACCTCAAAGTTCACCATAAATTCGGGATACTCGTTTTTGAACGTGTGAAAGCAGTGAGGGGAAGAAACAAGGATTTTTTTCACCCCATTTTCGATAAACGTTTTGATGTTTTCCCTGGCCAGGCGTTTGAATAATTCCTCATCGCCGGTCTTGCGGATACTTTCTCCACAGCAATTCTCCTTGGAACCCAGTATCCCAAAATCTGTCCCTGCCAAGTTGAGTATATTGGCTGTGGCTCTGGCTACCTTCACTAACCTTGGATCATAGCAGAGATAGCAGCCGGGAAAATACAAAAAATCTGTTCCCTCGGTGAAGGTTTTTACAGAATGACCTTCTGCCCATTCAGGCCTCTTTTTTCGCTCTTGATTCAAGGGATTACCTTCGCCGGCGAGGCTTGCGCGTATGGCGGAAACCGGTTTGGCTGA
>DATKYC010000061.1:0-4606 GCA_035528695.1 Acidobacteriota bacterium
ATTGTCGGGTGTAGTATTGCCTATCATCTGACCCTGATGGGTTGGGAAGATGTCGTGATTGTTGAGAAAGGCGAGTTGACCAGCGGATCTACCTGGCACGCAGCCGGACTTGTGGGCCAGTTGCGCTCCAACCGGAACGTCACCCGCATGCTGAAATACAGCGTCGAGCTCTACGGGCAACTCGAGGAGGAGACCGGATTGGCGACCGGCTGGAAAAAGAGCGGGTGCCTGCGTCTGGCCTGCTCTGAGGCCCGTCTGTTGGAACTTAAGCGGGGGGCTACCATGGCCCGCGGTTTCGGACTGGATATGCATATAATCTCACCCCAGGAGGCCCATGATCTATTCCCCATCATGAGTATGGACGGCGTGATGGGAGCGGCCTTCATACCCTCGGATGGTGAGGCCGATCCCAACGGCCTGACTATGGCCATGGCAAAAGGGGCGAAAAACCGGGGCGCGGAGATCAACCGGCAGACCCTTGTGACAGGATTTGAGATCAAGGACAACCGGGTAGCCGCCGTAATTACCGACAGGGGCAGGATCAGGTGTGAAATCGTTGTAATAGCGGCTGGCATGTGGGCCCGCGAAGTTGGTCTGATGGCGGGCGTCAATGTTCCCTTGATTCCCGTCCAGCACCAGTTCATCGTAACGGAACAGATCGATGAGTTGCCCCCGGATCTGCCCACTATGCGCGACCCTGACAACCTGATCTATTACAAGAGGGAGGTGGGCGGCCTGGTCATGGGAGGTTACGAACACGATCCTATTCCGTGGGCACTCGACGGTATTCCAAAAGACTTCAGCCAGAAGTTGCTTGCTCCTGACTTTGAACATTTCGAGACACTATCGCGTGCGGCTGTAAAGCGCACGCCATGCCTGGAAACGGCTGGCGTGGTGCGGTTGATCAACGGCCCCGAGGCCTTTACACCCGACGGCGATTGCATCATGGGGAAGGCGCCAGAACTGGACAACTGCTTTGTTGCGGCAGGCTTTAACGCCTTTGGTATTGCGGCCGGAGGCGGCGCAGGTCGTATGCTGGCCGAGTGGATTGTGGAGGGGGAGCCAAGCCTGGACCTGTGGCCTCTCGATATTCGCAGGTTCGGCCAATACCATAGCAGCCCACGGTATATCCGTGACCGGACTTTGGAGATTTATGCCAAGCATTATGCCATTTCCTGGCCGAACGAAGAGCACCATTCAGCCCGTGGCATTAAGCGCAGCCCACTGTACTACGTACTGAAGGATAAAGGGGCCGTCTACGGCGCCAGGTTCGGATGGGAACGAACGAACTGGTTCGCTCCTGATGGAGTGGAGCCTGAGGATGAATTGACATTCGGGATTCCCAACTGGTTTGAGCATGTGGCCAGCGAACACAAATCCGCCCGCGAGCGTGTGGTGCTGATCGATCAGTCGTCCTTCAGCAAGTTCGAGATCGAAGGCCCTGGGGCCCTTGAATTCCTGAACAGGTTGGCAGCAAACAACGTCGACAAATCTGTGGGCAGCGTGACCTACACCCAGTTGTGCAACGAGAGGGGAGGGGTCGAATGTGATATCACGATTTCGCATGTTGCCGACGAGCGATTTTTCATCATCACCGGTACGGCCTTTGGGGTCCACGACTCCACATGGATCAAGTCCCATATGCCCGAAGACGGTTCAGTGGTGCTGCGTGACATAACTTCGTCTCTTGCAATGCTTAACATCTGTGGCCCCAATTCCCGTAAACTACTGGAAAAGGCCACCAGGGACGACGTCAGCAACGAGAATTTCAAGTTCAGCCAGTGCCGGAACATCACGGTTGGTTATGCCCCGGTATTGGCCCTTCGTGTGACATACGTGGGTGAGCTCGGTTACGAACTCTACATACCCCCTGAATATGCCGGGCACGTCTATGAATTGCTGTGGGAGGAGGGACAGGAACTCGGTGTTTCAAACGCAGGTTACCGGGCAATAGAATCGCTGCGTCTGGAGAAGGGATACTGTTACTGGAGCACCGAACTGACGCCTGACTACACTCCTTATGATGCAGGGCTTGGTTTCTGTGTAGCACTTGAGAAGGGAGACTTAATTGGATATGAGGCCTTACTAAAGATCAAGGAAGAAGGCCCCAGGTGGAAGCTATGCTGTTTCACACTTGATACTGACAAGCCCAGGCTGCTCCGAGGCGGCGAGACGATCTGCCACAGGGGTCAGGTTCTGGGCGTTGTGACAAGCGGCGGTTACGGCCATACAGTAGGAAAGACAATAGCCTACGGTTATGTGCCGGTTGTGGATTCCAATTACGATGCCGGTTATGAAATCGAGGTATACAAGGAAGTGATACCTGCGACTCGGCACGAAAGGGCACTATATGATCCCGGGCGCAAGAAGATTCTAATGTAATTTCTGAAGGTACATTCATGCCCTACAAAGCCATTCTTTTCGATCTTGACGGGACCTTGCTTGACACGTTAAAAGATATTGGTAACGCCGTGAACCGTGTCCTGGCAGGGAAGGGCTTTCCCACACACGAGTTGAATGCCTACCGGTATTTCGTCGGCGACGGGACGGCTATGCTTATTAATCGCGCGTTGCCCGAAGAGAAGCGTAATGATGACGTCATTCGTGCCTGTCTAACAGAGTTCTTTGGAGATTACGGTAGGAACTGGAATGTAAAGACAAAACCTTATGAGGGCATCCCTGAAATGTTGGACGCACTAAATGATCGCGGGTTGAAGATGGCGATCCTGTCCAACAAGCCTCATGAGTTCACTAAACAGTGCGCAACAGAACTTTTATCGAATTGGAACTTCGATGTAGTCATCGGGCAGCGCAATGGAGCTCCTCCCAAGCCTGATCCAGCAGGTGCACTGGAAGTGGCTAAGCGCTTGAACATACCACCGGCTGATTTTTTATATATTGGTGACAGCGGGGTAGACATGAAAACCGCAGTTGCCTCGGGCATGTTCCCGGTAGGGGTACTATGGGGATTCAGGTCAATGGGGGAATTGAAAGATAATGGTAGTTTGGCACTGGTTGATCGTCCTTCTGAGATTTTGAGCCTTTTGGATTGAAATTGAGCTGAAATCAGTCATTATTGATAAAATATAAAACTATATTAGGGTTTGAATTTTTCAGGAAAAAATGTTTTTATGGCTTAAACCTGATGGTTTCCCAATTGGAGTCGAGTAATCCATTCAAACGAGTCTTTGTATGGATTGCTGTTTTACATATACCCTAAACTTACTGTTTTTTCACAAAAAAAGGAGGTACGTCATGAGGAAAAAAGCTTTTTGGTCAGTAATTATTGTTTTCGCTTTTCTGGTTGTTGGTTTTGGTCATGCAACAGCAGAAACCCTTTCTTTGCTCACGTGGAAGGGGTATGCCCCAAAAAATTTAATTGAAAAATTTCAAAAAGAAACCGGAATAGAGGTAAAAGCAACATACTCAAGTAATGAAGAAATGATCGCCAAACTGAGGGCTACACGCGGTGCAGGATTTGATCTGGCCCAGCCCAGCCAGGATCGTATTTCCGATGTTCAGGAGAAATACAAGATCTACCAGCCGATCGATCTCTCCAAGGTAAAGACCGATCAGATTATTCCTTCCATGCTCGAGGCCGTGAAGAAAAACACTATGGTGGATGGCAAACCCCATGCCGTGCCTTTCTGCTGGGGGACTTCCGGGCTGGTTGTAAATCGGAAATTTGCTGATGATGCCAAGGATTACTCCGACCTGCTTACTGATAAATATGCGGGTAGAATCAGTTACCGTCTCAAGCGTCCCACCTTGATTGCACTCGCCTTTGCCATGGGCGATGATCCATTTGCCAAGTACAGCGACGCTGAAGCTTACAAAGCACTAATGGAGAAAGTCGGGCAGGCCATGATAGAGGGAAAAAGACTCGTGAAAAATTACTGGACCAACGGGGACGCCTTACTTCAGTCCATGAGATCAGGGGAGGTACACCTCGCCATGGCATGGGATAACGGTGGCTGGAAACTGCATGAGGAAAATCCGGATATCGACTTTCTCCCCCCGAAAAGCGGCGCTTTAGGCTGGATCGATACCTTTGCTATTCCTGCCAAGGCCAAGAATATAGATGCCGCGTATAAATGGATCAACTTCATGTTACGCCCGGAAAATGCCGCTATATTTACCAACATGGAAAAATGTGGAACGGCTTCAAATGGCTCGATTAAGCTCACGGATCCGGCAGTGCGTGGGAATTTCGAGCGGTGTTTTAGCCAGGAGGCCATTGATAATATCAAATGGTATCCCCCTGTGCCAGCAAAACTTGAGGCTATTGAGGGGATGATTCTGGATAAGGTCAAGGCAGCGAAATAAAATTTCGCATACAGTAACATAATTGAAATTTATCATCTCGTAGGATGGGTTGAAGTGAAACCCACTGTCTTTTTACCACTCAACCCATCCTATCAAGAGCTTTTGGAGATTAACCGTAGAGGTCGATAAATTTCTATTCATTAATGGATTCTTATGCAGATTGATCTATCGGTTCAGAATGTCATCAAGAATTTCCAGGAGTTCACGGCTGTAAATTCGGTGTCTTTTGAAGTAGAGAAAGGGCGCTTCTTTTCCATATTGGGCCCATCAGGCTGTGGAA
>DATKYC010000062.1:0-3987 GCA_035528695.1 Acidobacteriota bacterium
TCAAGAGGTGGGTCTGCTTCGCGGCGCTCATTGCAGCTACCTCTGCAACCAGGAGCGGGTCCCCTTTCTTTATCCGTCCGTTCTTGATCTCATCAATTGTAGTGGGGAAAAGGAAGATCTTTCCCGAGGCCTCTGCCTGTCGCTTGATAACAGGCTTTTCGCCCACATCTATCATGCCCATGTCTCAGCCCCCCAATTCTAAAAAAACTCCTTTTTCCTTGTTGCCTCTTCCTTAATACGATTGACAGCAGTAATGAGAGCGGGAAACACGTGTTCTCGCGTATCACCACCCACCGCTACAGCCATGACATCCTCACCTACCTTCAGAAGGCCCCCATAGGCCTCAACCAGTACCTCAATAATTCATGGCATCTTCTTTATATCATTAACTATTGCTACAATAACATTATCGTCAAACATGACCTCTATGCCCGTCACTTCCTGACCATTTAGAGAGGTCCCACGCACTACACCCAAGTGGCTCGCAATCATCCCCATTTGAAAGTAAGCGGGATGCTTCTTGAAAGCCTCTATCATTCTATTCAAGTCCATTCCAAACTCCTTGGTTCTCCAGTTATTCGGTATTTCCCTCCTCGTGATCCAGGTTGAACAGTTTTCTCGTCACGTCAATATAGCCGTTGACAGTATGCCTGTCTGCCTTTTTCTTTAAGTAAAGGATAGGGTCATTCAGCACCTTTTCGGTAATGGAGCGCGTTAAAGTGTAAAGAGCCTCCTCCTGGGCAGGCGTCAGTTCCCTCAACACGGAGTTGCTTTTTTTCAACTCTGTCTGAACGATCGCCTCTGCCTTTTGCCTCAAGGAGATAATCGTCGGGACCACTGCGAGGGTCTTAAGCCACTTTTCGAATTTGACGACCTCTTCCTGCACGACACGTTCGGCCTTTATTGCTTCCTGTTTTCGCTGTGCCAGGTTGAGCCCGATAACGTTTTTGAGGTCGTCAATGTCGTAGACGTAAACATTTTCCAGGACGTTGACCTCCGGTTCTACGTCCCTGGGCACGGCAATATCAATGAAAAAAAGGGGCCGGCTGCGCCTTTTCCTGAGGGAATTTTTTACCTGCTCATAGGTAATAACGTATTCAGGAGAGGCGGTGGATGTCAGCACTATATCCGCTTCCACCAATTGAGACGGGATTTCCTCAAAGGAAACAGGGCTTGAATTAAATAATTCAGCTATCTTGATCGCCCTCTCAAAGGTCCGGTTGGCAACCACTATTGACCTCACGCCATTGGCTATCAAGTGTTTGACCGCCAGCTCGGCCATCTCTCCGGCTCCTATGAGAAGCACTTTTTTTCCGTCCAGGACGTGAAAGATTTTCTTCGCCAGCTCAACCGCGGCGTAGCTGACCGAGACAGCCGCCTCACAGATCCCTGTCTCCGTCCTTACCCTTTTTGCTACATGAAAGGCCTTGTGCATCAACCTGTTGAGAACTACCCCTGAGGTCTTCTGCCTGGTCGCCTGCGCATAGGCCTCTTTTATCTGCCCCAGGATCTGCGGTTCACCAACAACCATGGAGTCAAGGCTCGAAGCCACCCTGAAGATATGGGCTACGGCATCCATATCTTCGAAGGTATACAAGGAGTGTGAAAAACTCTCCTCCGGGATGCCTCCAAGGCCTGACATCAGGGAAATCACCGATTTCTTAGCTTCTTCAGGAGCCTCTGTGGTAAGCAACGCCTCAACCCTGTTGCACGTTGACAGAAAAAGTCCTTCCTTAATACACTCAAGATTTCTCATGGATGCGAGGATCTTGACGGTACTGTCCGGTTGGGAGACAAGGCACTCTCTTAACTCAACCGGCGCTGTTTCATGGTTCATGCCTACGTTAATGATCTTCGTCATAGCTCTTTTGAGGCTCCGAGGCTGCTAAAGCTATGGTACCCTCCAAGCCATAGGCTGGCTCCGACAAAGGTAAAAATCAAAATGCAAAAGCATAGAATCGACATTATCGCTGCCCTCCTCCCCTGCCAGCCAACGACAAGTCTCTCATGGAGAAGGGCCGCATAAAAAAGCCATGTGATCAGGGACCACACTTCCTTGGGATCCCACTGCCAATAGGTCCCAAGGGCATACTGCGCATAAATAGACCCAGTGATCATCCCGACCGTTAAAAAAGGGAAACCATAGATCAATGAGTGGTAATTGATTGCATCTAAGGTCGCAAGGGAGGGGAGCCTGCTGTAGAAGGACCCTAACCTTTTCTTCTTGATATGGCGTTCCTGGAGCAGATACATGATTGCAGCCAGAAATGCTATAGCAAACAGGGCATCGCCCATGAATATCGTTCCTACATGCACGGTAAGCCAGAGACTTTTGAACACCGGCTTGACCGGCCCCTCAACCCACCGCATGGTGGATGAAACTATCATCAAAAACGCCGCAAAAGGAGCTACAAATGAGCCCAGTACCATGAGCCTGAACCTCAACTGAAAGAAGAGGTATGCACATACAATGCTCCATGAGAAGAAAGATAGGGCGGACTTGAGGTCAAGAACAGGGGCTGTTCCCAGTGAGTAGTAGCGGTACCCCAGGAAAACCGTATGGCATATAAACCCAGCGACAAGAATCCAATATGAGCACCTGAATACCCATTTTTCCTGTTTGACAATGTAAACAATAAAGCCCCCTGTTGCGATCAGCTCAAAGAATAGCGCCAGGTTGAACCACAGAAAGGTCATAGCAATCCTCAACTATGTGAAATACGCTTTAGTATTTCCTTTAATGGCAGATCCCCGGGAACAATCCGTCTAAGAATGGACTCCACCGTTTTCCAATCATTGCTTGCCAGGGCTTCCAGGACCTCGGAATAAACGATTTCTTGAAAAATTCTACTGTTCTCCTTTTGAGAAAGCCCCCTTGATAGGATTTCTCCTCGCAGATGCCCCATTAGGAGCAAGAACGTGCCATATTCCTTCCCGAATTGCTGCTCCAGTCTCTCCCTTATCTTTTTTGCTAGGGCAGGACTTTTTCCCGAGGAAGAAATAGCGATCAAGAGATCACCTCTTCTCACAACGGAAGGAACAATGAAATTACAGTCAGCGGGCTGATCAACCACGTTCATGAGTAGACCCTTTTTCCGGGCACTCTCACTCACCTTATGGTTTAGCCCTTTCTCATCAGTGGCTGCTATAACCAGGGTAACGCCCTGAAGGTGCTTTTCCTCAAACTCTTCACCGAGGTACGTGACTTCACCGGCCTCTACCAGTCCTTTAAGCTTATCAGTCAACCCCTTGCTAATAATATATATTATAGCCCCGCACGCCAGTAGGCCCTCGATTTTTCTCTCTGCGACTCTGCCTCCGCCGATCACCAGAGCAGTCTGACCCTCGAGCTCCAGAAAAATTGGGTAGTAACTCATTTTTACTTCCCAATTCCGCATTCCCAATTCCGAATTCTCTCTTCAGACATACCTGTCTACCATGTCTGTTATAAATCTCTCCACGCCTTCGGCACCTTCTTTGGCCTCGACCTCACTGACAAGGCCCTTGATTTTTGCGTAGGTTGCCGGGTCGCGTGTCAAATCGTCGGTGGAGCGATAGGCCCCACCCCTACGACCGACTCTGAAAATCATTCGCTCAGCATCGGGGAGATCCTGATAGTTCCTAACCACTTCAAGCATCTTCTCCTTGTCCTCTGGGAGCTTGCCAGAGACCTCTTCCAGAAGGTTCATGATATGATCGCTTGTCACCGTGCTATTAATACCCTCAAGCGTCTCAATAAAGAGCTTGATCTCCTCAGCTAACATATCGTCCATTTGCATGGTAAAGCTCCCATCCTTCACCTTTTGGTAGAGGGGAACTCTTTCAGGGACTCTGAGGCTACGTAGACGAATAAAGTGAGGGTTGATTTGATTGAGCACTCTTGCAGTTTCAATGGCATGCTCCCGCCACATCTCCTGCCCTCCAAGCCCTGGCATGACATACTCGGAAAGCTCCATCCCTGCGTCAACCAGTTTCCGACCAGCCTCA
>DATKYC010000063.1:0-2264 GCA_035528695.1 Acidobacteriota bacterium
ACCTTGAAGATCTTCTTGACATCTTCATCATAGAGCAAAAGCAAATGATACAGATACTCATCGGAAATAACGACCACCTTGGCTTCCAGATCGATGGACTCTGGCTTTAGGCCGCTGGTGGTGAAGAGGTAGAAGGGGTCATAGGTCTGTATTTCAAGCTTCCGGCTCTTAAGGGCCCTCTTGAGCCCCGGCCACACACCAGGCTCCACTATGGCATCTAGCAGATTAATTACCAGAACCCCTCCATTGGCTTTGATAAGAGACCCGGCCTTGATCTTGCTATAATCGGTGCGCCACACCCCATTTCGATCAACAATCCGCTCAATGCTTCCGAAAATATTCCGATAGGTAGGATAGGCTTCGATGACGACCGGCGGGGATTTTTGTTCACTATTGTCTACCAGGAGATTGACCTGATAAGGCTGAAAAGGATCTGATTCGGGGACTAAAGGCACTAAGCCGGGGATGGCCTGCTGGACTTGAGGCCTAAAGATTTGGAGGTTATCGGCCATATCTTCCAGCATTGTCTCAAAATATTTTCTGGTAGGTTCATCCTTATACCGCTTGATCAAGGGCACAGCCATCTCGGATGCAGTTTCCATGAACGTTACGCGGTCCATCTTTTCTATCTTTTCTTGCACCTCCCTCTGGAGATCCCGGAGTTCAAGGAAGATCTGATCGATTTGTTCTCTCAGCTTGGCATGTTTTTCTTTAATTGCGTCAAACTGGTCTTTCGGGAATCGCCCCTTCTCGACAAGGGCCTCAAGTTGATCGATATGGGTGGGCTTGTCGTCAACTACAGGCATCACCTCGGGACGCTTGTACTGGCCTATCTGTATGTCGACGAGCGCAAATCCTTCTTCCTTAACCTTCTGATCCAGGCTCTTGAAAAAGCTCTTTCCCTTGCTCTCATAGCTCTCCATTATTTCCTTTTTCGCATTGATATATTCCTGGCTCTCAAAAAACTGAGGGATTTCCCTTTTCAGTTTCTCGACGAAATCACTCACATCTTTCTCAAAGGAAATTCCATGCCCTCCCTTGAGGCGGAGAAGGACAGGAGACTCAGGGTTCTTGAAGTTGTTTACGTAACAAAGGTCATCAGGTACCTGAGATTTACTGGTTATCTCCTCAAGCAATTTTTTAACGGTGGTCAATCTTCCGGTACCAGCCATCCCGGTGACAAATATATTATATCCCTGTTTGTTCAGACCCATTCCAAATTTGAAGGCCTCAACCCCCCTCTTTTGTCCAATAATCTCTCTCAGAGGCGCAAGATCATCCGTGGTTTCAAAGGGAAGAGCGGTTGGATCAAGCCGCCACCTCAGGTTTTCCACAGGAACTTCTCGATTAGATGTTTTCTCGGGCATTTGTAACCTCCTTAATTCTCTGAGTCGCCTAAGCTCGGTGCCGAAAGGATACAATTCATCTGGGAATTTGTCTTTCTTGCCCCTATTTGACCTTGACTCTTACTGCAGGCGAGGGCTCACGTTCCAATTTAGGCATAATGATCTGTAATATGCCGTTTTTGTAAGTCGCCTGGATGTCCTCAACCTTTACCCTGCAAGGCAGTCTCACCGTGCGAGAGAAAGACCCAAACCTCTTCTCAACCCTTTGATGGTACCCACTTTTTTCAACGGTTTCGGACCTTTTCTCGCCGCTGATAGTGAGTTTAGTGCCAATCACGGAAATATCCAAATCTTCAGGGTTTATACCCGGAAGTTCCGCCTTGACCATGAGGGTATCTTCACTTTCTGATAGGTCGATAAAAGGGCCTGCTACAGCCTCTCCGGGAAAGGAAGATATCCCAAAGCTGGACCACATCCTGCTGAAGAGACGATCTATATCTCTTCTCAACCTGTTCATTTCCTGATTCTTCCAAAGGATGAGCTCGGACATGCCAGTGCCTCCTTATGTGTCTCAAGGGATTGTTGCAAACTTTTTCTTCAATAAGTAATCATTTTAGAAATTGCTCCTCTCAGATGCAAGGAATTTCTCATACATACCTTTTCCATTGCGGGGCTCATGGGCACTTGCTATATTTCTTTTGTTTCCTTCAAAAACCAGGTGACGAACGTGCAAGCGACCATAAAGTTAGGAATTAGCGCCTGCCTGCTCGGTCATAAGGTTCGGTATGACGGTGGGCATAAAAGAGATCGGTTCTTGACCGATACACTGGGGCAGTATGTAGAATATGTCCCTGTCTGTCCAGAGGTAGAATGTGGTCTTGGGGTTCCAAGGGAAGCCTTACAGCTGGTGGGCAATCC
>DATKYC010000064.1:0-3850 GCA_035528695.1 Acidobacteriota bacterium
GAGAATGTGACCCTGAACGATCTAGGCACTGCGAAGCGGATCACGGTGAATAAGGACAATACCACCATAGTGGATGGTGGTGGTAGCCGTGAGGCACTGGAAGGCCGGGTCAAGCAGATCAGGGTTCAGGTTGATGAGACCACCAGTGACTATGACCGTGAGAAGCTCCAGGAGCGTTTGGCGAAGCTGATAGGTGGAGTGGCAGTGATCAATGTAGGAGCTGCGACCGAGACTGAGATGAAGGAGAAGAAGGACCGGGTGGAAGATGCGCTCAATGCGACGCGTGCTGCGGTGGAAGAAGGTGTTGTACCTGGTGGTGGTGTAGCGTATGTGAGGGCGATGAAAGCGCTTGAGAAGGCGAAGTTTCCGGGTGATGAGCAATTGGGTGTGAATCTTATCAGGCGTGCCCTTGAGGAGCCTGTGAGGCAGATTGCAAACAATGCGGGATTTGAGGGATCGGTGGTAGTGCAACATGTGATTGACGGCAAGGACAACTTTGGGTTCAATGCGGAGACAGGTCAATATGAGGATCTGGCGAAGGCTGGAATCATTGATCCGACGAAGGTGACCAGATTTGCCTTGCAAAACGCTGCCTCTGTGGCAGGTCTTTTGATGACCACCGAGGCCATGGTGGCTGAGAAGCCTGAAAAGAAGAAGTCGGCAGTCCCACAGATGTCACCAGAGGATATGTATTAATAACTTGCCAAGATAACTCTACCCTGGGCAGGGAATTCCCCTGCCCGGGTCTTAAGTCAATCATGACATTCCCTGCCCCTTCGACCATATGAACCAAAAGGAAGAAAAAGACGAGTTAAAGGCTGAAATAGACCGTGGAGATTTCATAAGAGCGGCTTTCGTGGCCGAGTCTCTGGGGTTAACTGAAGGAGAGATCCAAGAGCTACGGGTTAAAGCCTTAGGGCAGATGTCTGCCGAGTACAGGAATGCCCAGGGCACAAGGCGTCTTGCGCAGGAATTTGGGTTTTCTAAGAATGAACTGAAACAAATTCTTGATGAATGTGCCAAAGAAATAAGAGACGGTGGGAACGAGAAACCTCTGAGACCACGTTATGATATACGGTCAGGTAAGTATCTCTCATTTGAAGAATGGCTAGATAATGTGATAAAGAATTGGGAAAAGCTAGCCGGATTATAAATGATCGAGATTTTCGTAAAGAAAATTTGATATATAGAGTGGGGATTGGTAAGTGCGGGCCCAACGTAGGGGAAAGGATTCGGAAGAGAGGATTAAGAAGCCTGTGTTGAAGGATGATCGAGCGATTCTGGTAAGGGATCTTCATGCCCTCTCTGGTAAAGAAGTGTTGGATCGTATTCTTGAATCCGAGAATCCTGAAAAGATGGTTCAAGAAATGCCCTCCGAGGATTTTTTCTGGATGGTAAAAAAAGTAGGCGAGGAGGACTGCCTTACATTGCTTGAATTGGCATCTGTCGATCAGTGGCAGTACCTGCTTGACTTGGAGATCTGGAGTAAGGATCGGATGGATTTGGCTCACACCTCTCACTGGATGAGGCAACTTCAGTTGGCCGATCCCCAACGACTTGTAAGGTGGTTATTTGGCGAGGGTGAGTTCTTAGCCTATTACCACTTTTCTAAGACTATTGAGGTGGTGATAAAGGGTGAAGATGAGGTTTTTGACCTTCCAGATGGGTTTTTCACCCTCGATGGTGTCTTCTATATCAAGGCCACTGATTCGGAACACAGCGAATCAACAGAGAAAATTATCCGGGTAATGGCCAGTGAGGACTTTGATCGTTACCAGGCCCTTCTGCTAAAGCTCGCAGGTGTTCTCCCGGCTGAACTGGAAGAAGAGCTGTACCGGTTGAAGAATACTCGCCTTGCTGAGCACGGCTTTCTTCCCCTGGAGGAGGCCCTATCTGTTTATGCCCCCATCAATCCTGAGACCCTGAGCGTTGAGAAGACCCCAGAGTTGCCGGAAATTCTCTATGATGAGGAAATCCGGGCGATGGTGCCTGTTTTCCCTCTTTATAACGCGGGGGCTAAAAATATGCTGGCAGAGGCCACAGCAGGGATAACAGATCCTCTGTTCATAGATAAGATCCGCCTTGAATTTGCAGGCCTTTGTAATCAGATTCTATCAGCCGATGGTCTTCCGATCCATGAACTCAGCGTCCTAATCGGGATATGCCGGAAGGCAGCAGGGTACGTGAATCTGGCACTTGAGAAGAAGTGCGGTAGGGATATATCTTTGGCCGGGCAGTTTCTGAGGAGTTACCCTCTCGCAACTTTTTTTCGTGTGGGATTTGGGCTTGCGCTCAGGGTGAAATGGGAAGCGGAGCGCTGGTTTAATGGAAGCTGGTTTCATGGACAGGGATTAAACCCTCATTTCTGGGGAGATCCCTGGGGAGGTGCGCTTACAGGTCTTCTGGCCAAGAGGCCCAAACGTTACGTGGGTCTCCAGGACAAGGAAGAATACAGGGATGAGGAGGAAGAATACAGGGATTTTGAATGGCTGTCTGAGCTGGGTGAATCTCTCACAGTTCTTCGCAGGTTAATGGTATTGGATAGCCTGTTTGAGCGATTGATGAAGCGCCACCCCATAGATGGTAGAATACTGCACTCTTCAGCACTGAGCTTTCGGCCACTCCTCTTTAGTCTCTGGGCCCGGCTTTTGCTAAGGCTTGAGCCCTCCCTTTCGAGGATTTCCCTCGAACAGGCCAAGCGGTTCTTTGGTCTCCTGAGGGCCGGGGAAAAGAAGCCCCCCTATAAGATGCCAGGATTTGAACAGGCGTTTATCAGGGATTTTATGACTTACGCCAGCGATTCTGACCCTGAACCAGCCTCGATACTTGAGGATACCCTGTCCTTGATCTGGCGGGAATTTTCCGAGGAATATGAAAGGGTGCCTGTGCGTGACTTAGACGCGAGGTATTCGAAATTCTTATAGCGAAATAACTGGAGTTTTTCCGCCCTAATTCTGACCTTGAGGGCCCCTCAACTCGTTGGCAAACCATATCATGCGCTGAGGAAAAGGAATTTCTATTCCTTCATTCTCCAGCGCTTTTTTTATCTTCCATAGAAGCTCGGTCTTAAGCGCGAACCACTCGGAAGTGGGTGCCCAGATTCTCACGATAATATTGACAGAGCTGTCCCCAAGGTTATCGACAAAGACTTGTGGTTCAGGATTTTTGAGGGCAAAAGGATGGGCTTCAATGAGGCCTCTAATTACCTTCAACGCCTTGTCTGCGTCATCGCTATATCGAATTCCAACCACATATTCAAACCTCCTGGCCACATTGGCTACAAAGTTGGTTATATTGCTGGTGAAGACCTTTTGATTGGGGATCCTGACGAACAAGCCGTCAAAGTCCCTCAGTGTAGTAGACATGATTCGGATGTCCTCCACAATGCCAGCGGTCCCATCAATGTTTACCGAGTTCCCAATTTTTATCGGACGTTCAATGATCAAGAAGATCCCGGATATCAGATTGCCAATGATGCTCTGACTGGCAAATCCTATAGCCAATCCAGCAATGCCGCCGGCAACCAGCAGTCCTGAAAGTTTGACCCCAATAGTTGGGAGAATCACGATCACCGCTGTCACAATGATTGCGTAGTAGACAAGTTTGCCGATAATTTCCAGATGTTCTTTACTTAACTTTTCTTTGAGGAACCTTCTCAGGTAGATAGATAGAGCTTTAGCTGCTGACATGGCAATGAGCAAAATTGCCACTGCGACTATAAGGTCAAATACGGTAACTTCACCGTACAGGACTTTCTTGAGAATCATAAGCCGTACTCCATCACACACTTGGTTGAGGCGATCGAAAGCTTTTTCGTGGTGTAAATCTCCAGTGCATTGCTCATCCCGTT
>DATKYC010000065.1:0-2144 GCA_035528695.1 Acidobacteriota bacterium
CTGTAACCACAGCAACACAACCCCTAATATCCATAAACCTTGCCTCCACATCCTCTGTTCGAAAATGCATAATGGGCGCATGCCCGGAGCTTGCCCCGGCTCACTTCCCAATAAATCCGTGAGCGCAAAGAAAAGAGAAAAGCCCAAAGCAAAAAAATTCAAAAAGAGTTGAAATTACGGGCTCTTTACTTTTTGCTCGCTCAAAACCGAGGGTATCAATACCACGAATTGTATCGAGTTCAAAGCGAAATGTGGATGCTATGTTTGGTTTGGTTTTCCGGGGCCCTGAGGAAGGTAATCCTTGGTAGATCCTCAGCCCCTTTCATCTATGGGAACATAGTTTTTCTTTTTTGGACCTATGTAGATCTGACGTGGACGGTGGAGCTTCCAGTTCGGGTCATCAATGCTCTCCTTCCACTGACTGATCCACCCGGGAAGGCGGCCAATGGCGAACATTACCGGGAACATGTTGAGCGGAATAGCCATAGCCCTAAGCACGATACCGCTATAAAAGTCCAAATTCGGGTAGAGATGGTGATCAATAAAGTATGAATCTTTCAGTGCGACTTCTTCTAATTTCTTTGCAATGTCTAAGAGTGGATCTTCTCTCTTGAGCTTTTTTAAGATCGTGTCGGCCATTTTTTTCATAATGCGTGCCCTGGGGTCATAGGTCTTGTAGACCCTGTGGCCAAACCCCATGAGACGGAAAGGGTCATTCTTATCTTTTGCCCTCGCTATAAAAGGATATGGGTCACCCCCACTATCGTAGATGAGCTGGAGCATCTCCACCACGGCCTGATTTGCCCCTCCATGCAGTGGGCCCCAAAGGGCAGATATCCCTGTGGAAATAGCTGCATAAAGATTGACGCGGGCGCTGCCCACCAAGCGAACAGCCGCGGTTGAACAATTCTGTTCATGATCGGCATGAAGGATCCAGAACATATTCAGGGCCCGTACGAGGTCCTGCTCTATAACGTATGGACGCACGGGGGAATCGAACATCATATTCAGGAAGTTCTCACAATAGGTGAATTCCTGTTTTGGATACACGACCCTGTGGCCCCTTGAGATCTTGTAAGACATGGCCGCCATAGTCCTCACCTTGGAGAGAAGCCTTGCAAAGGTTATGTTTATCTCCTCTTCTTGGCTTATCTCAGGGATCTGGGGGTAAAATGCCCTCAAAGCGTTCACCATGGATGAGAGAATTCCCATGGGATGGGCCCTTCTCGGATAATGCTCAAAGAATTGATGCATATCCTCGTGCACGAGGGAGTGGTCATTCAGCATCACCGAAAAGTTATTGAGTTGTTTCCTGGTGGGAAGCACAGCGTTGATCAAAAGATACGCCGTCTCAACAAAGGTTGAATGCTCTGCCAGCTGTTCCACCGGAATGCCCCGGTAGCGCAAAATCCCGTTTTCCCCGGTCATATATGTTATGCTACTTACGCAACTACCGGTATTTGCAAAGCCTGGATCAAGGGTAATGAGCCCGGTCTCTTCAAGAAGACGTGATATGTCAATCGCCCTCTCTCCTTCAGTCCCCTTAACGATAGGTAACTTATAGCTCTTTCCGTCAATTATTAGTTCGGCTATTTCTACCATCTGTTTTCACCTCACCCATAATGGATTAAGATATAAATTTAACAAAAACAGGCTTTAGTCACCAGGAAAATCAGGAAGATTGGTGGTGGGTCGATGAAAATTCCCTTTGATTTTGAAAGAGCAATGTGAAAAAAAGAATGGATACCTTGGATAGACAACAGAAAAGGAACTGGAATGCCATATGCAGATCATATCGTAGGACAGATCTTGGCTGCTCACCTTATAGAGGGCGAACTGATCCCGGGCAAGGAGATTGGCATTCGTATAGACCAGACCCTTACTCAGGACGCGACCGGCACCCTGGTCTATCTGGAATTCATGTCACTGGGAGTTGACCGGGTTTTAACTGGCCTCTCGGTTTCTTACGTTGATCACAATACCTTGCAGGCCAGCTGTGAGAATGCGGATGATCACCTTTTTCTGCAATCCGCTGCAGCGCGTTACGGGGTTTACTTCTCTCGCCCGGGTAACGGCATCTGCCATCAGGTGCATCTGGAGCGTTTCGGCGTACCTGGGCAGACCCTTCTGGGGTCAGACAGCCA
>DATKYC010000066.1:0-4192 GCA_035528695.1 Acidobacteriota bacterium
CATAGAAAAACCCATCGAGCCCTTCATTCTGCTCGGGCGTGTAGAGAAGCTTTTATCTAAAGGAGGAAAGGATGCCGAAACAGACTAAGATTTTGCTAATTGATGATGACCCCGATGTGCACACACTGGTGAAAAAAATCCTTGAGCCTAAGTCCTATGATGTGGTATGTGCGTATGATGGCGACGAAGGTTTACGCAAGGTGGTAGAGGAAAGACCTGACTTGATTATCCTGGATGTGATAATGCCCGGTAAGCACGGATTTGAGGTTTGCAGAGAACTTAAAACCGACGAAAAATACCATTTCTTCTCCAATATCCCTGTATTGATGCTCACAGTTTACCCTGAAGAGAGAGAAAAAATGCATCTTTCCATGCGAGAGGGAATGATGATGGAAGCAGAGGATTACCTTCAGAAGCCAGTTGACCCTCAGGAATTAGTTAACAGGGTGGAGGAGTTGCTTAAGAAGTAAGAAAACAATACAATGACAAGGTTTAGAATTTAAGAAGTGAATTTGGAGAACAACGATGTTTTGGTTGTCGGGTCGGGCATATCGGGGGTAGCTGCAGCGTTAGAGTTGGCTAACGCTGGTGTAAACGTATATTTGCTAGAGAAGGATGTAGTGGTCGGTGGACACAGCGCTTCTTTTTGTTGTAAGGCAACAGATATCTGCTCCAAATGTTCTGCCTGTGTAGTTCTCGATAAGATTAAAGAAGCGGTAATTCATCCTCAAATAAGGCTGCTAACCAATTCTACGATAAGAAGGTTTAGCGGCGAGGTGGGCAATTTTCGCGTTGAGATAACTCAAAAACCCCAATATATAGATCAAGAGAGATGCATAGCTTGCGGCCTTTGTACTGAAGCCTGTCCTACTGATCCTAAGGCGGTCTATGCACCTCCGGCTGAAGCGACGCCTTTTTCCTATATTCTTGATGAAAAACTTTGTCTGCGCTTTAAAGGGGAGAAGTGTGATCTCTGCCGAAAAGGTTGCCCCACTAAAGCTATAGAATTCGAACTCAAGCCAAAAGAACAAGAGTTGAGCGTCGGTGCCATCATTGTTGCTACTGGTTTTGATGTTTTTGATGCCAGGAAGAAAGGCTCCTTGGGTTATGGTAGATATTCTAATGTCTTAACCGGTCTCGATCTGGAGCAGATTTTCACTCGAGAGGGCTATCTCAGGCTTCCCGCAAGCGGTGAAGAACCCCACAACATTGCCTTTATTCAATGTGTTGGCTCCAGAGACGAAGATCACGATTATTGTTCACAAGTGTGCTGTAAGTATGCTATGAAACTCGCCGGGCTTATCAAGTATCAGAACCCTGATGCCCTGGTGACTATCTTTTACATTGACCTGCAGACTGCCGGGAAAGGCTTTGCTCAATTCTATGAAGAGTACAAGGAAAGCATACGATTTGTCCGCGGAGTGCCAGTCGAGATTTTACAAACTGCATCCGGCGAGCTTGAAGTAAGGTTTGAGAATATCTCTCAAGGAAAAGTCTGTCGAGACACCTTTGACCTGGTAGTCCTTTCTGTAGGCATTTCTCCTGGAAAGAACTCCTGGGATTTGGCCAGGATTTTGGGCATAAACCTGGCTGACGATGGCTTCTTTGGAACAGACGATTCACTCAATTCTAATGAAACCAATGTTGATGGGATTTTCCTTGCCGGGACATGCCAGGGCTCCAAGGATATACCTGATTCCGTTGCCCATGGGATAGCGTCAGCGTCAAAGGCAATACAAAGACTAATTGAATTTGCGAGCCAGAGATGAGGTAATCAAAGAGGACAGTGAATGAAAACCAAAATAGGCGTTTTCATCTGCAATTGCGGCGGGTCTATAAATAACATTGATTTTGATGCCGCTGGAGCAAAAGTGGCGAAAGCCCCCGATGTCACCTGCGTCAAGTCGATTTCCAACCTTTGTCTTGAGGAAGGAAAGAAAAAGATGCTTTCCTGTATCAAGAAAGAGAATATAGACAGGGTGGTTGTTGCTGCTTGTTCTCCTGACTTTCAGGAACATTTTTTCCGGCAGGTATTAGAAAATGCCGGGCTGAACGGGCATCTGTTTTCTATGGCAAATATCAAGGAGCAATGCTCCTGGGCTCATGAGGGGGATGTTACCGTAAAGGCTGTGGAACTTATCAAGATGGCGGTAAACAGAGCTCGGTTGCTCCAGCCGGTGAAGAAGAAAAAATTTCCTGTGAACAAGGAAGTTCTTGTGGTCGGTGGCGGCTTCGCGGCAATTAACGCAGCTCTCCAGCTTTCTCGAGCTGGCTTGCGGACAACTCTATTGGAGGGGGAAGCAGTTTTGGGAAGTGAGACTGGGGAGCTGGGAAGCCTTTGTGGATTTGACATTAGTTCAATGATGAGTGAGGTAGAAGGAGATGAAAATATCGAGATTCTCACGTCCGCCGAAGTGAGAGCAGCCGCGGGGAAGATAGGAGATTTTACTATACGAATAAGGAAAGGCGGAGACGAGACTTCCCACAGGTATGGAGCAGTAGTTCTTGCCACCGGGTATCAAACCAAGCTTGCCCTAGAGAATGAACTCAAGTCTAACGTTAACATTGTGTCACAAAAAAAGCTCTGCCGCATGCTTGAGGACCCAAATCTGGAAATAAGACCAAGAACCATAGGTTTTATGTTCGATTTTCCCGATGAAAATTCTCGATTGTCCACACTGGCTACTCTGAATAATGCTTTGGCAGCCAGGCAGAAATGGGACAGCGAAATTTACGTCTTCTGCAAGAGTGTCAAAGTGGATAGTCCAGGAGCGGAAAAACTTTACCGAGAGGCGAGAGACTGCGGAGTAGTGTTTTTGAAATGTGAAGCTCGCCCGAGGATTACTGCGGATAATGGGCGGGTGAAAATCGAGGCTAAGGATGTTTTTCTTGGGGAGGATACAATCCTTGCCTGTGACCTTCTAGTGGCTGAAGAGCTTCTTCTACCTAGCGAAGGAACCGAAGCTTTGAGTTCCTTGCTAAATATCAGGAGAGACTCCAGGGGTTTTTATCAGGAAGAAAATGTGCACCTCTATCCTGTTGCCTCGGAGAAGAAGGGGATTTTTTTTAGCGGTGGCTGTCGGGGCGAATTAGACCTTAGCCGGGTATTAACAGATGTTTCCAGTGTTGTTGTGAGTGGCTATGAACTCTTATCTTCAGGGAACATTCTGGCAGATGTGGAGAGAGTGAAAGCTGATCCTCAAAAGTGTGTGGCGTGTCTTACTTGCATCCGTGTCTGCCCGCACGATGCTATCCAATTAGTTAGAGTAGATGGTGGTAAAGAGGTGGCCGAGATTTTCGATCTCGCTTGCGACGCATGTGGCATTTGTGCTGCCATATGTCCGGCTAAGGCAATAATATTTCAAGGTTATAGAGATGAAGAAATCCTGGCTCAAATTGAAACCATAGGAGAATCATGAATAAGTGCATCGTAGCTTTTTGCTGTGAGCATTCTGCCTATCCTGCTGCTGACTTGGCAGGCAAATTAAGGCTTCACTACCCGGAAAGTTTGCGGATAATCCGGGTTCCCTGTGCTGGTCGAGTGGATGTGATTCATATCCTGAAGGCTTTTGAAAATGGCGCTGTAGCAGTACTGGTGTTGGGATGTGAAGATGGCGCTTGCCATCACATTACCGGAAACACAAGAGCAAAGGAAAGGGTGAAATACTGCAATATGCTGTTGAAAGAGATTGAGGCAGATGGCAGGCCTGTTGCAATGTTCAATCTTAGCCCCAATGAGCCTCACAAGTTCGTTAGGGCATTAAATGAAATAACCAAGAGAATAAAAGAGTCCGGGAGGTAATATGATAATCGCTGAACGAAAACCTATGGAAGAGATTAGGCAGATGATAGCTCCGTATAAGAAATTGCTTCTGGCAGGATGTGCGACATGTGTTGCTGTTTGTTGGGCAGGCGGGGAGAAGGAAGTGGGCATATTAGCCTCACAACTAAGGCTGGCTCAATCTAAAGGAAGAAAGAAAATTTCCGTCCTTGAAGCCACAGTTGAGAGACAATGTGAAAAAGAGATGGTTGAAGAGTTGAGGGACAAAGTGCAGGAGGTGGATGCAGTTCTTTCATTGGCCTGTGGTTCGGGGATACAAACGATGGCGGAGATGTTTGAGGACAAGCCAGTATTCCCGGCAGTTAACACTACCTTTATCGGGATGCCAGAAAGGGAAGGGCTTTGGGTGGA
>DATKYC010000067.1:0-2785 GCA_035528695.1 Acidobacteriota bacterium
ATTTTACGCGATGTGCCCTACATCCCTCTCTACACCCCGGACTTGATTGAGGCTGTGCGAGAGGATAAATTCACCGGGTGGGTGGAAGCACTTGAAGGAATCGGAAATCTCTGGTCTTTTTGCGAGCTTAAACCAAAATGAATCGTCCCAGGGGCCTGTCAAAGTGCTGGCTAAGAGGAGGACAAAAATCCCCCCTAACCCCCCCTTTGCGAAAGGGGGGATATGGTTGCCTCCTTGAAAAAGGAGGGAACATAGCTGCCCCCTTTTAAAAGTGACCTCCTTCGCCCCCCTTTGGTAAAGGGGGGTTGGGGCCTCCGGCTCGTAGGGCCTACGGCTCGGTGAGGGGATTTTAGAGATACGAACAACTACTTTTTATTACCATGGAACTGTGGAAATACATAGGCCGGCGACTGATTCAGATCGCGATTATCTTTTTTGTGATCATTACGGTCCTGTTTCTACTTTTCCGTCTGGCCCCGGGAGATCCTGTCTCAAGAATGGTGGATCCGGATATGACACCGGAGGATGCGGAACACCTTATCTCCCAATTGGGCCTCGATAGACCCCTCGGGATGCAATATATATATTATCTGAAGAACTTTTTCACTGGCAATTTTGGCAAGTCCTTTCATTACGGACAACCAGTAATTGAAATTATATGGGCCAAGTTGCCCAATACCATTCTGCTCTTTACCACAGCCATTATACTTTCCGCCCTGGTGGGCGTATTTTTGGGCAAGATCGCATCGTGGCACAAGGGAGAAACAACAGACACGTTAATGACCATAGGCGCATTGGTCACCCACACTGTTTTTCTTCCCTGGTTAGGCCTGATACTGATCTGGGTGTTTGCATACAAGATGGACTGGTTTCCCATCACGGGTATGCTTTCGGAGGATGTATGGCTTGACCCGGATGCAGGTATCTTTACTAAGCTCCTGGATGTTCTCCATCATATGGTTCTCCCCCTGACCACCCTTTTTCTCGTACATTTCGGCTCCTATTTATTGATCATGCGCAGCAGTATGCTGGAAACACTCAAAGAAGACTATATTGTTACTGGAAGGGCCAAAGGCCTCCCTGAAAAGGTGATTCGAAACCATCATGCCGCACCCAATGCCGCGTTACCAGTGGTGACAGCCGTGGGCCTTAGCCTGGCCTTTTCCATCAACGGGGGCGCCCTTACTGAAACCGTTTTCACCTGGCCAGGCATAGGCAGGGAGCTTGTTATGTCAGTGAGCCAGAATGATTACCCCCTGGCCCAGGCCTGTTTTTTGCTTATTGCAATCGTAGTCCTCATTTCCAATCTGGTGGTGGACGCCCTTTACGCCTACCTTGACCCGCGGATACGGTATTGAATAATTTGACAAAAATGAGTCTGGAGAAACCCCATAAAAGGCATTTAAAGAAATTCCCATGGATGGACCGCCTCCGGGGTGGGTGGGCAATCTACAAGCAGAATCTCCTTGGCAGGATTGGCCTTAGCCTGCTGGTCATGTTTGCCTTGATGGCCATTTGCAGCTTTATTCCGCCTCTAATAGACCCCATGTATCAACCCATGACAGGGGTGGACCCTGAGATCACCAAATCGATGGGCCCGAGCCTCAGACACTGGCTGGGGACCGATTTTATGGGTCGCGATCTCCTGAGCCAGCTCCTGGCCGGTGCCAGGGTTGCGTTTCTGGTGGGGGTTTCAGCCGCATTTATGAGTATCGTTCTTGGCACGGCCATAGGAATGGTTGCCGGGTATATGGGGAGATTCGTGGACACGCTTCTTATGCGACTGGCAGACATGATCATGGTCATGCCGACCATGCTTGTGGTGCTGATGCTTGCCGCACTATTCGGTCAGCTCACCATATGGACCATTGTTTTGATCATTGCATTGTTCCGGTGGCCGGGGGTCTCAAGGGTGATCAGGGCCCAGACCCTCTCCCTGAAGCACAGACCTTTCATTGAGGCCGCAAGAGTGGCCGGGGCCTCGCATACAAGAATCATTTTCAGGCATATCATGCCAAACGTGTTGCCGCTTTCCTTTCTTTACATGACCTTTCGGGTAACCTCAGCGATTATCATTGAGGCGGCCCTGGCATTTCTGGGCTTTGGGGACCCCAGTACGGTCAGTTGGGGTATGATGCTTCAATGGGTGTGGAAGACAGGACACATGTTCAAGGCCCCATACTGGCTCCTGCCACCGGGCATTTGCATCTCCCTGATCACTTTGGCCTTTTACATGTTGGGCCGGGCCATGGATGAGGTGCTTGATCCGAGGTTGAGAAAGGAGCCAGGGACCGAGTAAAATGACATTGTTAGAAGTAGAGAATCTTAGCATAGGTTATCACACCCAAAAGGGCTATCTCCATGCAGTGGAGGACGTCTCTTTTTCATTGGAAGAAGGGAAGTCCCTCGGTTTTGTTGGAGAATCCGGGTGTGGAAAGACCACGCTGGGTATGGCCCTGATGAGGCTGCTCCCCCCCAATGGGGTGATTCGGGAAGGTCGCATGCTTTTTGACGGTGCAGACCTCCTGCAAAAGTCAGATGAAGAGATGAGGGAAATCAGGTGGCAGAAAATAGCCATGATCTTTCAGGCCGCCATGAACGCCCTGAACCCGGTCCACCGCGTTCACGAACAGATTGCAGAGGCCATACTTACACATAATGCCTCCCTTGACAAAAAAGAGGCATTTGAACAGGTGAAAGAGCTTTTTCAACTTGTGGGAATACCTGAAAATCGCATGAGGGATTACCCTCACCAGTACAGTGGAGGGATGAAGCAGCGGGCAAT
>DATKYC010000068.1:0-4173 GCA_035528695.1 Acidobacteriota bacterium
CATACACCATATGTTCTGGCCATACTATCGCACCCATGGGCAACCACCGAACCTGTCAGAAAATCATACCTGCCCTTTACCGAGAGATCAAAGCAACTGCGGAAAAAGGGGCAGGCGATGGTCTCCAGATTGGTATCCCCTTCGGTGATGGCCTCATGAAGATCCCCCCTTATCCTGAAAGGGACGCATCCTGCTGCCGTAATAATCTCCAAAGGAACAAGTGAACAGATATAGCCAATGATTTTCTTGCCCTCATTGTGTAGCTCCCGTGCCCTCAGTCCATAGTCCTGATAATATTTATCAACCTTAGCTAAGATGTTATCATTCTTCTCACTCATAAGCTCTGTCTCCTTTGTAAGATTCAAACCGAAAGGCAAATGAAATGCTAAGAAAAGCAGCACACCACATTTGTGAGGCGGTTCATTGATAGCTATAAGTTAACTACCTGTGCCGGAGGAGTGGTCCACTCACGGCTTTGAGGTTTCACCGGCAATAATTGCCGCACCAAGGGCAGCGGTAAAATGGGGTTCCGGTGGTACCATCACAGTAATATGTCGTATCTCTTCCACTGACTTAACAAGGCCTACGTCCCTTGCGCCACCGCCCACCAGGGCAAAATCGTTAATAACTCCTACCCTCTCTGCGAGGCTGTTAAGCTGCGCTGCCAAAGCCCTATGAATCGCCGCTACAAGGTCCTCCTTTTGAACGCCCTCTGCGATCCATGATATGGCCTCTGACTCTGCAAAAACAGCACACCCAGTGCTGAAATCTACCCTCTTCTGCGATTTTAAAGATAACTCCCCTAAATCTCCCACCTCAACCTGTAAGACCTTGGCAAGTACCTTCAAAATCCTTGCACTCCCTCCCGCGCACTTGCTGCTCAACAAAAATTTCGCCAGGTTTCCTTTTTCGTCGATTCGAAATGCCTTGCTGTAAAGATCGCCGACATCAACTGCCGTCCTTACCCTGGGTAAAAGGTGAAAGACCCCCCGCGCGTGGCAAGAGAGATCGGTCATAACCATGTCTGCAAAATTCACCATTTTTGAGCCGTATCCGGTGGCTACCGTATACCTAATATCCCTTGTTGAAACCCCTGCCATAGAAAGGAGTCCCTGTTTTATCCTCTCAGCGGTGAGATTATAGTCCCCTCCCGAGCGTTCCACGCAAGACCCCGCGATCTCATGATTGCGCATAATTACCCCTTTTGAGAAGGAAGAACCAATGTCAATCCCTAACACACAGGACATATTCTTTGCACCAACCCGCCGTTACTATTTAAAGATTGATAAACTCGTAAAAAGTCATAAATGGGACGGCACAGTAAAAAGCTCCAAATGCAAGGCTTGCGAAGCTTGAGGAATGAGGCGTACTTACAGTACGCCGCAATGACGAAAGATGAAGCGTAACGCAGCAGTTGGACTTTTTACGAAGCCGTCAAGATTCAGAAAAAAGGGCCTCCCCCCTAAAACAGGATGGCCCTTTTTGTCTTGTTAAACGAGGACATTCACCGTGCTCTCGTCCTCTTGGTACGGTTAACCAACCTTAAAGACCATCGCAGCAGCAGTATCTCCTGCTGCACAACCAGCCCATAGGCCGTAGCCTCCGCCGAGCAAAACAAGCTCCTCTATTAACTCGGCAATGTTCCTGCCGGCCGTCGGGCCCTGGGGATGCCCATAGACAAGGGGACATCCGTAGTTGTTCATCCACATCACATCAAGCCCCATCTTCTTGGCCATATTGATATCATTGACCGCAAAGGGATTATGGGTCTTAACCGCCTTAAGGTCCTTCACTGTTATCCTTGCATCTTGAAGTGCCATCTCTGATGCAGGCACCGGTGCTGCAGCCATATACCCCTGCTTAGCCCTTGAGAAGCCATATGAAATGATCTGGATCTCAATATTCGGATCAGCACTCAGCTTTTTGGCCTTATCCCTGGTGGTCACTATGAAACCGGCGTTGCCGTCCGCCGGATGGGTCTGAGCCCCAAATGAGTGGACACCTCCCGGTTCCACCGGTTTGAGGTTGGCCAAGCCCTCTGCCGTGGTTGGGGTAATCCCCTCATCCTGTTCGACCAGGATTGTTTTTTTCCTGGAGAGCCTTACCTCTGCGGGGAACATGTACCTTTTCTGAAAGGCCCTGTCATTGGCCAGGGAATCCTGGTATTGTTCATATCTCCTTAATGCAACCGCATCGCACTCCTCCTTGGTCGCCCCTATATCCTTGGCCACATTTTCGGCGGTCTGGATCATCTTTAGCCCGACATTAGGATCAGAGTTAAAGTTGTCCATCATCCAGTTTTCAGAGTCCACCTCTCCTCCGGGACCCGTGGGGTTTGGCCAAACGGTATGTGGGCCATTGGAACAGCGATCCGACATAAGGGCAAACCCCGTCTCATAAGTTCCGGCCTCTATATTGACTGCACAAAGATGAATACAGGTGGTTGATGTTGTGCAGGCCTGGTTGACCATGAGGCCCGGTAAAGGTTTTTTATTGTCAACGAGCATGGCGGCCGCCCAGTTGTGGCTATAAAACATGTAGTGCTGTGCGATGGTGGTTCCATAATACAGATAGTCCAGGACACCTGAATCAAGATTCTTACTCAACATCCAATTCCTTGCTGTCCGGGCACCTAGAACAATTGCATTCTCATTGGCCATGGTCCCCTGCCAGCGGCTAAATGGGGATGAATAGTAGCCATTGTAAGGTATAAACGCTTTTGTCAACATGTCTTTCTCCCTCCCGATAGATTAGATTGCACTATGAGCTAAATTATTGCGTGTCACTCCACCTGCCGTATTTCTCCCTCAGTATGCGGTGAAGAATCTTTCCCGTCGGTGTCCTGGGCATGTCCTCATCTTTGATAAAATCGACCGTTTTAGGCCTTTTAAATCCGGCCAACGTTCCCTTGGTAAATCCCAAGATGTCTTTCGCTAGCTCCTCGCTCGGCTCGTACCCTTCGTGCAAAACCACCACCGCCTTAATTGCCTCACCCCATTTATCATCCGGGATACCGATAACGGCTATATCCTTGATGGCCTTATGGGCCCCAACTGCACCCTCCACTTCCGAGGGATACACATTCTCCCCTCCCGTAATGATCATATTGGCCTTCCGGTCAACCAGCGTATAGTAGCCGTCTTCATCCCGCTTCACCATGTCCCCGGCAGACGACCATTCACCAATAAAGGCCTCCTTGCTCTTTTCAGGTTCTTTCAGATATTCCTTGAACATCATGGGGGTGCGGTAGAAGAGTTCACCCACCTCTCCGTCCGGCACCTCGGTCTTGTTCTCATCAAGGATCTTGATCCGATCGGTGCCAAATACCTCTTTGCCGATTGAACCGAGTTTCTTGAATTGATCTTCCGGCCTCAGCAGGGTAACCAGCCCTCCCTCGGTGGTCCCGTAGGCCTCCCACAGCTCTGCGTTCTTGAAATAATCCATGATCGCGAGCTTGAGATCCTTTCTCGCAGGCGCGGAAGAGATCAGCAATTGACGCATGGAGGACACATCAATGTTACCTTTTACTTCATCAGGCAGGGCCAGCAGCATGATGTAATGGGTAGGAACCAGAGAGGTAAAGGTAATCTTATATTTTTCAATGGTCCTCAACAGCTCCTCAGCATCAAAACTCACCATATTATAGACAAACACAGGCGCTGAGACCAGTGTATAGGGGAATGAATAAAAGATAGAGTTCACGTGGCACATGGGCATGACCAGCATCACCTTATCCGTGGGCCGAACGCCCTGGTTTATATTATTTATGACATACTGACCATGGTAGCTCTCATGGGTTCTGATAACCCCTTTTGGCCGACCCGTGGTTCCTGAGGTGTACATAACGGTCCACGTATCATCGCCATCAACCATAATCTCCGGTTCCTCGGGGGATGACTTGGCGAGCCACTGCTCGTAACCAATATATCCCTCAGGCACAGGCCCATCCCCTAGATAGACGTAGGCATCACTGGGAACGGGGAGCTTATCTTTGATGCTATCGATCATTTTCACAAAAGGATCTTCCACAATAAACGCCTTACACTCTGAGTGATTAACAATGTATTCTATGTCCGGGGCTGCCAACCTGAACATGATGGGAACCGCTACTTGCCCTCCCTTGGCGCATCCGGCATAGATGTCCATCCACTCTCCCCTGTTGTAAGCGATAAC
>DATKYC010000069.1:0-2254 GCA_035528695.1 Acidobacteriota bacterium
ACCAGGTAGAACTATGGCGTACCGGGCAATACAGACCTTTTGTTTTGGATCGCAAAAGTGTTGAAGAGGATGCACGCTACACACTGAAGATGTTGCCAAGCTAAAGGTACTTATTTACAACTGGGAATGCAATCATAGGCAGGTATAATCAAGACCTGTTCATGTAAAAGGTCGGTAAGTCTGCTCTTGGGTGCTGAGGAACCTGGCTATCTTAAATGAGGTGATACCATGTTGGGTGAAATCCTGGAAAGAAATGCAAGAAGATACCCTGATAAAACAGCTATAGTATTCCAGACAAACCGTCTTACGTTCAGTGATCTCAATGAGAGGGTCAACAGGCTCGCTAACGCCCTGGCGGACCTCGGTGTGAGCAAAGGAGACAGGGCAGCCATTGTCGCTGATACATGTCCCCAGCATATTGAAACTTTCTGCGCTGGTATTAAAGCAGGGATTGCCACCACCATGCTCAATCCGGGTCTGAGCCCCCAAGAGCTTATTTATCTCATAAACAATGCCGAATTGAATACCGTTGTCCTGGGGGAAAACTACAAAGGCCTAATCGATTCCCTGCGTCCTGAATTAGGCAGTGTCAAAAACTTTATTATTATGGGTGACCCTCAGAATGATATGAAAGGCTATGATGAATTAATCAATCACTCTTCCCCGTCAGAACCATTGGTACAAACTAAAGATGATGACCTCCTTTTTTTGGCATGCAGTGGCGGAACCACAGGCCTTCCAAAGCAGATAATGCATACTTACAGGAGCATCACGGATATCATGCTCAATGCGGTTTGGGCGTACCGTGTAGAACATGACGATATTTTTCTCTTTGCCACCGCTCCCTTCTGGGGAATGACGATTCAATTATTGGTCTTACCACACTTCTATATGGGATGCCCCGTAGTAATGCTTAAGGATCCCACCCCTAAGTCATTTCTGGAAACAGTCCAGCATGAGAAGATAACCAACAGCTTTTTTGGCTCTCCTTTCCTGCCCCCGCTCCTCGATTGCCCTGATTTGAGGGGGTTCGACCACAGTTCCCTTCGCCGCATAGTCGTCGCGGGTACCCCTCTGTCAGTGGAAGTGTGGCAGCGTGCTGTAAAGACCTTTGGCAAAATATTCGTCCAGTTGTATGGTTCAAGTGAGCTACCCCCCATTACTTTCCTGCTTCCTGAAGATTTTGTTGTGGAGGGCCCACCAGAAAAGGTAAATAGATTGCGCTCCTGCGGAAAAGAGGCACTCAACACGCAGGTCAGGGTTGTAAACGAGCGGGGACAGGATGTCTCCCCTGGTGAGGTAGGGGAGGTGATTGCTAAGAGCAAAAGCCTGATGGCTGGATACTGGAAGGCTCCTAAGGCGACAGAGGAGGCTATGAGGGGAGCCTATTTTTACACAGGCGATATGGGTACTATTGACAAGGAAGGTTACGTCTACCTTGTAGGGAGAAGAAAGGATGTTATAACCAGCCGGGGCAAGATGCTCTCTCCAGCTGAAATCGAGGATATAATATACCGGCACCCCGACGTACAGGAAGTTGCGGTAATTGGAGTGCCTGACGAAGAACTGGGTGAGGCCGTCAAGGCGGTTATCATTTTAAGGTCGGGGAAGAAAGCTACTCAGTCCGATATTATAGGGCTTTGCCAGGAATACCTGCCGCCAGATGCCGTGCCGCAATCGGTCGACTTTGTAACCAGCCTTCCCAAGAGTCCGGTAGGGAAGATATTGAAGCACAAACTCCGCGAGAAATATTCAACACCGGCTTTTCTTTGAGATTCATCTGGAGGCCATCAAAAATGAAGTGCCCAAAATGCGCATTTAAAAATCCGGAAAGCATGAAGTTTTGTGGAGAATGCGGGACCAAGCTAGAAAGAGTTTGTCCCGAATGCAATTCTTCAAATCCTCCCCAGTTTAAATTCTGCGGGGAATGCGGCCATGATTTAGGGGAGCCCAGAGAACCCACCGCTATCGATTTCAACCAGCCTCAATCTTACACCCCCAAATTCCTGGCCGATAAGATCCTCACCACCCGCAGCTCGATTGAAGGAGAGCGAAAGCTGGTGACCGTCCTGTTCGCTGATGTGGCTAACTATACCTCGATTGCAGAAAAGCTCGACCCGGAAGAAGTACACCAGATCATGGATAGCTGCTTCAAGATCCTGATGGATGAGATCCACAAGTATGAGGGGACAATAAATCAGTTCACGGGTGACGGGATTATGGCCCTTTTTGGTGCCCCCGTCGCTCACGAGGA
>DATKYC010000070.1:0-5067 GCA_035528695.1 Acidobacteriota bacterium
GTTTCACACGGGCTCTTCCAGTTTTCCCGGTGCCCGCCTCAAATATGGCGATCCTATTTACCTTGACGACGTTGCCGTGGATTTTCCCCACCTGACCATCATCATGGCCCACGGCGGGCGAGGTTTCTGGTACGACCGGGCTTTCTTTTTGACCAGGTTACATAAGCATGTCCATATTGAGATCACCGGCCTGCCCCCGCAAAACCTGCTGATCTACTTTCCTGAGCTTGAAAAAGTGGCTGATAAAGTTATCTTCGGCTCTGATTGGCCTGCTGTGACTGACATTGCGGCTAATATCGCTTCCATCCGCAGCCTCCCCCTCGCTGACGAGGCCAAGGATATGATTCTGGGTGGGAACGCAGCGCGTTTACTGGGCTTGCCTTAGGCCCGGCAATTAGTTTTACAGATCGACTAATTGCTGTTATGAGCACTCAGATGCACGATGATTTTGTCCCCGATAATGGATTCGATTTCTTCGATGAGTTCATGCCGGGGAAGGACATTGAAGCGCTCGTCGGCGGAGATGATCACTTCCTCTCCATGGACCATGTGCACCCTGAAGAAAAGCCTGCATTCTCCTGGGTATCTGAACACGATATCCCTTAAGTCCTCTAAGAGCTCTCTTGATATACTCCCTTGACTGACTCTTAGCTCTAAGGCTCTTACCGCTTTCTCTCTGATTGATTCCAAGGTGACAACATCTTGCGCAATGATTTTGGCTGCGCTTTCACCCGTTTCAACACTTCCGCTGATAAACAGTGGTTCGTCGCTCTTAAGGAGTGCCGACGTCCGAGCAAAAATGTCCGGGAACAGGACCACCTCGGTAGAACCAGTTAGGTCTTCCAGGGTAAGGACGGCCATCTTGTCCCCTCGCTTGGTCCGCTTTATTTTTAGATCCTCTACCACACCGGCGACCTTTACCTGGCTCTTGTCCTTTTGACCAGGAAGGTCCTGAATCGAACAGGTTGCATACCGCTCAACCTCCTTGCCAAACCTGGCAAGCGGGTGTCCAGTGATATAAAAGCCGAGGGCCTCCTTTTCCCTTCTCAATCTCTCCTTCTCATCCCATTCGTCAACCTCTGGCAGATCAATGATTCCTCCGGATTCCCCACTTTCGAAGCTAAAAGAATCAAACATACTCAACTGATTCGGATCATGGTTAGCACCACAAAAGCGGAGGACATCATCAAGGGCGCCAAACAACCTGGATCGGTATGTGCCAGTAAAATCAAAGGTGCCGCATTGAATCAGACATTCAAGGACTCTGCGATTAACCTTGGCTCCTTCCAGCCTCTTACAAAATTCAACCAAGCTATGAAAAGGGCCATGTATTTTTCGCTCTTCAATGACAGATTCCACCGCCTTTAAACCCACATTTTTTACGGCGGCAAGACCGAAACGTATCTTCCCACCAACCACCGAAAAATCTGCCTGGCTTTCATTTATGTCAGGAGGAAGGATTTCAATCCCCATGCTGCGACATTCAGCGATGTTTTTGATGGTTTTGTCCTGGTTGCCCATATCCTGGGTCAGGAGAGCTGCCATGAACTGAACCGGATAATGGGCTTTCAGGTAAGCGGTTTGATAAGCAATCATCGCATAAGCGGCCGAATGGGACTTGTTGAATCCATATCCGCCAAACTTATCTATCAACATGAAAAGCTTCTCAGCCGTTTCCGGGTCAACGTCGTTTTTAGTCGCCCCTTCAACAAACCGAGCCCTGTGTTGGGCCATAACTTCTGCTTTCTTCTTTCCGATGGCCTTCCTGAGCTCATCCGCTTCGGCCAGGGTATAGTTGGCCAAAATCTGGGCAATCTTCATTACCTGTTCCTGGTACAATATTATACCGTAGGTCTCCTTCAGAATGGGCTCCAGCTCTGGAAGGAAATATCTAATTTCAAATTTGCCTCTCTTTCCATTAACAAATTCGTCAACCATATTACTACCCAACGGTCCTGGCCTGTAAAGGGCCACCAGGGCCACCATGTCATCAAAGACCTCCGGTTTAAGCCTTCTTAATAGGTCTTTCATCCCTGAGCTTTCCAGCTGGAATACCCCTGTTGTTCTTCCTTCACTACAGAGTTGATATGTAGCCTCGTCATTGAGGGGTATCTTGTCGATGTCAAGCTGAGTGCCGGTAGTCTCTTCTATAAGGTCTAGTGCCTGCTTAATAACAGTAAGGGTCTTTAGACCCAAAAAATCAAATTTTATGAGACCCAGTTGCTCAATTCGATCCATGGTGTACTGGGTCATGATTTCATCCTTTGATCCCTTAAAAAGAGGCAGATATTCCACGAGAGGCCTATCGGAGATGACCACTCCAGATGCATGTGTTGATGCGTGCCTGGCCAGGCCCTCAAGTGCCCTAGATATTAGCAGCAGTTTTTTTGTGGGCTCCCCCGCCTCTTCGAGCCGCTTAAGGTCAGGTTCTTCTTGGATAGCCCTTTCGAGGCTGACATTTGGTCCTTCCGGTACCAGCTTTGCAATACGGTCTACCTCGCCCAAGGGAATGTTGAGGCTGCGGCCAACATCTCTTATGACGGCTCTCGCCTTCATCGTACCAAAAGTAATAATCTGGCATACGTTGTCACGGCCATACCTCTCCGCCACATACCGTATCACTTCATCTCTGCCGTTCACGCAGAAGTCGATATCAATGTCGGGCATGCTGATTCGCTGAGGGTTGAGGAATCTCTCGAAAAGGAGACCGTACTTAATTGGGTCGATATTGGTGATATTGAGACAATAGGCAACCAGGGAACCGGCAGCAGAACCCCTGCCTGGCCCCACAGGGATGTGGCGACTGCGGGCATGCCTAATGAAATCCGCGACTATCAGAAAATAACCTGAAAAACCCATATCCTGGATGACCTGGAGTTCGAAATCGAGTCTCTCCCTGTATTCCCTGATCACTTCCTCGGAAATGGAGCCTTCTTCCTCTTTCTTCTGGTTTAGCCTTTGTTCTATCCCTTTTTGAGCCTCCTCGGTCAAGATCTCATTAAGGCTCCGGCTCCCGGAGACTGCAAATACAGGATATTTGTAGCGGCCAAACTCCATCTCATACTGGCATAAGCGGGCGACATGGACGGTATTTGCAATCGCGTCTTCAAAGCCCTCAAGCGCCTGCTCCATCTCTGAGTTGGACTTGAAGTAGAATTCATTTGCGGAGAACTTGAGTCGTTTCTCATCATCAATGGATTTACCTGTCTGGATACAGAGTAGCACATCATGGGCTTCCGCATCCCCCTCGTTCAGGTAATGACAGTCGTTGGTGGCTACCAGTGGGATGGACAGTTCCTGGGAAATGGCCCTAAGAGCTTTATTGACTTTAATCTGGTCAGATAACATGTTGGCCTGGATCTCCAGATAGAACCGATCCTTATCGAAGATAGATGCCAATTCCTCCGCCTTTTGTCTCGCCATCTCAATTCGCCCGGCATTGACAAGAAAAGGGACAATACCTTTTAGGCAGGCTGAAAGTGCTATGAGACCCCCATTATATTCCCTTAAGAGATCCATATCCACACGCGGGTGGTAGTAGAACCCCTCCAGGTGCCCTAATGTAACTAACTTGCTCAGATTCCTATAGCCTTCCTCATTCATCACCAATAGTACCAGGTGGTGCGCGTTGGGGCTCCCATCAGGGGATGGAGAACGCTCTCGGCGGCTTCCGGGAGCGACGTAAATCTCACACCCTAGGATCGGCCTAATGCCGGCCTTAACTGCTTGATCGTAAAATTGCACAGCCCCGAACATATTGCCATGATCCGTGATTGCAACCGCCTCCATCCCAAGTTTCAGAGATTTCTCCATCATCTGATTAATCCGTATTGCCCCATCTAGGAGGCTATATTCGGTATGGACATGAAGGTGTACGAAAGGTGAATAATCTGTCACGCTGTCCTCAATTATTTAGTTGAGAGTGCCTTCTGAAATATTTGTCTTTCGAAGATTTAATCAAATCGTGATTGTGTATTTAGTAAGTGGCCATCAGTAACAAGATATTAGCCATTTGGGATCGCCAGGGCGTCTGCTCTTGCTGGTCGTGAGAGGGATTAAGTATGTATTGAAACCCGATCAGCAAGTATGATACGTTATATGTCCACCGGCATCAAGGTCGTTTTCAAAGAAGTCGCAAATAGATCCTGGGCTTTATCATTGAAGGCTTCTGGCACGACGTGCGGGTACAACTTTGCCTTCACCCCAATCAAATCCTTTCTTTCTAGGCCTGTGGCCAAAGGTGCTTATTCCTCTCAGAACGAGGTAAATGCTTGGGCATATGGCTGTTTCAAAAAATAGTTGCAAAACACGGCTGTAGAATCAAGGAATCTTCCCATGGAAAATAGGCTGGAAAGGCTCAAGCATGAAAACGGGGTGCTGAAAGAGAAGTTGGCTCTTTTGAACAAGGAGAACAAGTTTCTACGACGTGGCTATGAGGATAGCGTCAAGTTACTCAGGGATTTCCCTGGAGCCATGATCCTCGTTCAAGAGGGCAAGGTTATTCTCACAAATGACGCGACCCTGAATCAATTGGGATATACCGAGCAAGAGATCTTGGGCCGAAGCTTTCTTGATTTCGTTCATGCTAATGCATTTGACTATGTCAAAAAGCTTCACCAGAGGAGGATTGCCGGAAAATCGGTGCCTGACCGATATGAAACTTATTTGGTCACAAAAAGTGGCGAACCCTTTTGCTGTGAGGTCCGAGTAAAAAAAATCAGGCATAAAGGCCGAAGGGCTTTCCTTGTCAACCTGCTAGATCTTGATCAGAGGAAACAGAAAGAAATCCAGCTCAGGCAATCCCAGAAAATGGAAGCCTTAGCTCGAATGGCCCAAGGCCTCAGTCGGGAACTTAACGATTGTCTGCCAATTTTAGCCGAGCACGCCCAGCATTTTGAAGGTCTGGAATCATTTCAAAATAAGTCACCAACCCCTTATCTAGAAAAGATTGAGAGCGCTCGAAATCTATGGAACTGCATCAATCAACAGCTGCGTTGCCTGACAAAAAGTAAAAATGAGCGCTCAGATGTCGCCCTTCTGGACCTAAGAAAGATTGTAAAGGATGCC
>DATKYC010000071.1:0-2605 GCA_035528695.1 Acidobacteriota bacterium
TTCCCTCCCTTACCGAAATGACACTCAGATGAAGGTTCTTTCAAGATCAGGTCATCAACGCCGTAAATATCACCCCCTCCTTCCACTTGAAGCGGTTTAATAACCTCAAGAATTCGATCCTGTGTATAATCCGCGGAGCCAGAGGAGGTGAAACCCGATGTCTAAATCGAATATCGCCTTGAGCATTGCCGCACTTATTTTTATCCTCTCCACCTGTTCCACAATGGATTCAGACTTGCCCGAATCTGCCCGCCTTGCGACTGCAGTCGCAGGCACGCTTGAGGTGGTTACGAAAGAGGATGCAAATCCCAACGCGCTTAAAACTCCCGAGGAACCAGGGAAGGATCAGCCAGACGACCCTACTGCCCGACCTGTGCCCCCCACAGAACGGGGGACTTTGCCCCCCACCCCCAACGGGATCCTTCGCATCGTCTACACCAGCGCGGGAAATGTGTGGTTGATCGAGGGGGCCGATCCACCGCGGCAGCTTTCCCAAACCGGGCATGCGGATCGGGTCTTATTATCGAGCGACGGAGAACTAGTCACATACATACATAGAGACATTGAAAGTGATGTCTTTGAATTGCGTGTCGTGCATACAGACGGCAGCGGTGACCGGTTAATCATGGATCAAACCGATTTCGATTCACTTTATCCTCTTGAGGAAGCCCGTCACTTCCTGCCCAGCCAAATGGCTTTCACCTACGGGACACATCGGCTGTTATTCAACACAGAGGCAACTTTCGAAAGCCCGGGCCTCACAAAAAACGATGATGTATTATCCATAGACCTGGATACGGATTCGCTGGAGAGATTGCTTGCTCCCGGAAGTGGAGGCGATTTCTATCCCTCCCCAGATGGGATAAAGTTAGCCATCATTCAAACAACCAATATAAGCTTCTCCGATTCAGATGGCGTGAATCTACACCCAAAACTTCTGACATTTCCGGCGGTGATGACCTACGGTGAATATTCCTACTACCCGGAACCAGTCTGGGCTCCCGATTCTTCACACTTCGCCGTGGTAATCCCCTCGCAAGACCCATTGGCTCCCGATCCCACCAGCATGGTCTGGATCCTGTTCGTGGATGGCCGCCCGCCGGTCCAGACAGCTTTGATTGATGGTCAATCCTTTTTTCCGCAGGCATTCGGCGCACCCGTACTATCGCCTGATCTCAGCAAGGTCGCCTTCATGCGTCTGGGCAGTGAGCAAAATGAAGAGTATCTCCTCTGCTCCGACGAAGAAGGCGGCAGCGAGATCGTGTATACAACCGGAAATCTACGCTGGGTTGGATGGTCACCCCGTAGCTCTGCTTTCGTTTACTCTGTGGGTCCGATGGATCTGCAGCTTGGAACCATTGGGGCGCCGCCTCAGCCGCTAGGCAAGGGGATACAGTTTCGCTGGGTTAATAGCGAGGACTATATTTTTCTCACAGGGAGCCGAGGCGACTGGACACTCATGAAAGGGAGCGTTGGAGCTGCTGTGGAGGAGATTGCGCGTCCGGTCGGAGATTTCATCGCCTTCGATTTCTTGCCATGAAATACTAACTCGAGTTACTGCCGCTCTTTTTACTCCTTGTGAAATATCTGTGTTTAGTTTTTAATGAGATAATGGTTACAACCCCACGATAGGATGAGCGGTTCAATTGCGTTGAAGCCGAATCTATACTATCTTCTAACTCATGGGACTGCCGTAAACATAGGGCATGGATCCTGGAGGAATGCATAATGTCGACAATCATTTTCCCGATCTGGTTCTTACTGGCTGCGATTTTCGCCTATCTAGCCTATATGCAGTGGCGACTCTCACAAGAGCCCCTTAGAGCGTTTGCATTTAGGGATCGTGATAAGGAGCCGGGGGAAGCCGAATCAGAGGAGCTTAGTAAAAAGACGATTGCGGACTTCAACAACTACCTGGAGATGATCAACTTCCGCAACCAGAAGCACCACCAGATGGCTGCGATTGGATTCTTCGTGGCAGTCTTCCTTTCGCTCGTCTCGATGTTCCTGGTCTTCGGAAGCTAATAGAGATAATCCTTCCGGAAGACCGAAGATCAAAAATCCGATTTTGTCGTTAATAGCCAGGATACCGGTAGTGGAGATCTTCACTGCCGGTTGTTGTTTTTTGCGAATCCGAATGCCTCAAGGTTGTTTCGATGCATATTAATATCATCCATGGTCAACCCGGCGGGAATTTCAAGGCAGTACACGTACTAGAAGGTTCTTGTGCAAAAAGAGAACTTCCGCTAGTTTATTACTAACGTTATTTTGCAGGCGCCAACGCCAGATAAATCTCAGGATAAGGGGGATTATCGGAACGACAATAAAGACCAATTTACAGGTCATTAGTCAAGGAAGAGGCTTCTCATGCTGGATAGGTTGAGAAAGTTCTATTCTCCTCCCTATTTTGAAGATGATGAAAACCTATCCCTTTCGGCTATCGCCTTAAATTACAGCCTCTTAGGTACGGGTACCCTCTTTGGGTCTTACCTCACGTTCATCCTGTTTTTCGCCCCCAATCTTTACCCACGTTTGCCCCTGATCGCCGCAATCTATCCAATTATCCTTATTTCAAGATGGCTTATGCGCCAACGGCGGGTACGAC
>DATKYC010000072.1:0-3136 GCA_035528695.1 Acidobacteriota bacterium
GCATGCCGCATCTTATCAATCTGTTCATTAATGTGGGCGTCTTTTTGGATGTACGTGTCTGATTGGGGGATATAGGCTTCCGGCTGGTAGTAATCGTAGTAACTAACAAAATATTCTACGGCATTGTGGGGGAAAAGATTTTTCAGCTCTCCGTACAACTGGGCGGCCAAGGTCTTATTGGGAGCCAGTATCAAGGTGGGTTTTTGGACCCTGGCAATCACGTGTGCAATAGTAAAGGTCTTGCCCGAGCCCGTAACTCCCAGCAAGACCTGGTGAGAGAGTCCTTTATTGATCCCCTCTGAAAGCGCTTCTATGCCCTTGACCTGATCCCCGCAAGGTTCAAGATCCGTTACGATCTCAAACATCATATCTCCAGGTGGTTTCTCCGGGACCATCTTCCAAGACAACCCCCATGTCTTTCAGAACCTCGCGAATCTCATCGGCCTTCTTCCAATCCTTATTAGCTCTCGCACGCCCCCGCTCCTCAATCATCCTTTCGATCTCAGCACTATCACTAATTCTTACTGCATCTGTCAGTTGTGCGAAAAACTCTGCTGGTGACTCTTCCAGGAGGCCCAGTATACGGCTGGTAAGGAAGAGGTTGTGTCGGCCACTTATCAGTTGATGTCTGGTTGTTTCGTCTAATTCAACGTCGCCTGAATCTAACAACTTATTGATCTCTCGAACCTTATCAAATATGAGAGCAATGGCCCCCGCTGTATTAAGATCGTCATCCATCAGGTCAATGAACTGTGCAAGGAAGGGATCATCATGCTGTTCCCCTCCGAGAGATCCGCCTTGGCACTCTTTTGTCTCCTCCTGATAGGCCCCAAGCACACCCTCGAGCCTCTGGAGGGTCCGGTAGATCCTTACTAGCCCGGAATGCGCCCCAAGCACAGCGCTCTTGGAGAAATCTATAGGATTTCTATAATGCTTTGAGAGGAGGAAGAGACGAAGGACCTGGGGATGATAATTGTTGAGGGCATCCCTGATGGTTAGAAAATTTCCCAAAGACTTTGACATCTTTTCCGACTCAACCGTAACAAAGCCGTTGTGAATCCAGAAGTTGGCAAAAATGCCGTCATTGGCCCCTATGGACTGGGCTCTTTCATTTTCGTGGTGAGGAAAGAGCAGGTCCCTGCCCCCCCCATGAATATCAAACGAAGGGCCAAGGTAGTGGCTGCTCATGACAGCGCACTCTATGTGCCACCCCGGCCTGCCATAACCCCAAGGACTTGGCCATTGCGGTTCACCGGGCTTAGCCCCTTTCCAGAGCACAAAATCCATTGGGTGCCTTTTCTTTTCATCCACCGCTATCCTGGTGCCCGCCTGCATATCCTCAAGCCTTCTCCCAGACAGGCTGCCATAGTCTCTAAACTTCTCAACCGAGAAAAATGCATCCTTTCCCTCAATATATGCAAATCCCCGGTCCAAAAGGGCGCTGATCATGCCCTTCATATGCTCGATATGTTCTGTGGCTCTCGGTTCTATATCCGCCTTCAAGACACCGAGCCTGCCCATATCCGTATAAAAGGCTTCAATGTATTCCTGCGCCAGGGCACTCGTCTCTTTTCCGAGTTCACCAGCCCTCTCAATAATCTTATCATCTACATCGGTGAAGTTCCGCACATAGGTAACCTCAAAGCCCTTTGCTCTTAGATACCTTACAAGGACATCAAACACGATAGCAGATCGGGCATGTCCAATATGGCATAGATCGTAGACCGTTACCCCGCAGACATAGATGCCGACTTTGCCCTCCTGCAAGGGATTGAATAATTCCTTATTCCGCGTGGCAGTATTATAGAATTTGAGAGTCACCAATTGCCTCCTTGCTTATTATTCAACCGTGTCCCCTTGCTAAGAGAGGCCCGTTCATCCTACCGATCCAGAGGGGTCGGGATGGATTGGCATGCGCCGGCCCATAAGTTCTACTGCTGGGCGAGGAACAGAACTGATCCTCCAAAGGCCACTGCTCGTATCACATGTCCACGAGACTTACTACGGCAAATGCCTCAATCCCCTCCCGCCTGCCGGTAAAACCCATGCCTTCAGTAGTGGTCGCTTTGATGTTAACATGATCTGAAGAGCCCTCAAGAACCTCGGCCAACCTTTGCCGCATGTCTGAGATGTAAGGCGCGAGTCTGGGTTCCTCCGCAACAATGCCTGCATCCAGATTATTGAGCCGAAATCCATCTCGCTTAACCCATGCCATCACTGTCTTTAGCATCCCGAGGCTGGATGCGTCCTTATAGGTGGGATCAGTGTCGGGAAAATGCTGGCCGATATCGCCCATTCCCAGGGCACCGATTATTGCGTCGATTACCGCATGGACCAGAACATCCGCATCAGAGTGTCCCTCCAGCCCAAAGGCATGCGGTATCTCCACACCCCCAAGGATCAGTGGGCGGCCTTCGACGAGGCGGTGGGCATCATATCCAAAACCGATTCGTAACAACGCGTCTCCCCATGAAGTGAGCCGAAAGGCTTGATTTCCTTACATCCACTACATCTTGTTTATTTTGTTGCCCTGCGAAAACCTAGTGGCAGGTGCTGCAACTGGAGCTGGAACAGCTCGAACAGCCAGATGATCCGGAAGAAGGCGTGAAACTTCCACTGCTCTTAAATCCGCAGGCTGACATAAGTCGTTCAAGTCTTTCGGCCTTGCAGTGGGGGCAGGACACCTTGTCACTGTTACCAAAAATTAGGGCCTCAAACTCCTCATTGCACTGTAAACACCTATACTCATAAATGGGCATATTCTCTCAACTCTCCTTTATTAATCTTTTTGATTCAAGCCCTCGATGACCGCAGCGGATAACAAGGGGAACATGATCTCGTGGTGACCAATCAAACTGTAACCCTTTCCGCCCTGCAACGTGGGCCGGAGCACCACATTGGTGATGCCCCGATAGTGTTGTATGAAGTCCATATTGACCGTTGTGAACTCTTTCACATTATACCCGAGATTCCTCGCCAGGCTCAGGGCCTTGAGAAACACCTCCGGCATAATGACTGCTGATCCAAGATTGATGAAAACCCCCTTTTCCAAGGTGGAAATGAGACGTGCGAATATCCGGAAATCCAAATGAGAACTCCTGCCGATCGACGCTCCATCCACACTGGGATGGAAGTG
>DATKYC010000073.1:0-5441 GCA_035528695.1 Acidobacteriota bacterium
CCCTTTAATGGGTGACCCCTTTATTCTGAATATTATAGCTTAACGTTCCAAAAATGGGTGTTTTTACGGTTGTTATTTAATAATTATAGGTAGTTAGCTTGGCCCGATCCCCTCAATTTTTTATGCTTCACTGCTGTGTTGTGGCTTTTTCCCTTGATAAAAAACGCTATTCATGCCTATACTTCCTATCCAACAAAGGGAAGTGGTGTCATTGGTGTTCCCCTCGATGACAGGAGACAGAAATGAGCAGCATGAAAGAGGAAGAGAGAGAAAAAATTGCCTTTACAGTGAATGGTGTTTCATATGAGCTGGAAATCGGGGATCAATTCAACCAGGTTGCCCCCTCGCATACGCTGGCACATACGCTCAGGGAAACCCTTGGCCTTACCGGAACAAAAGTAGGGTGCGACCAGGGAGCGTGTGGCTCCTGCACGGTCATTATGGACGGGGATCCCGTATTGTCATGTATGATGCTGACCGTGGAATGTCATGGTAGGCGCATAACCACGATTGATGGTCTTCAGGATCGGCGGACCGGAGAATTAGACCCCATTCAGCAGGCCTTTATCGACAATACCGCATTTCAGTGCGGGTTCTGCACGCCCGGCATGATCATGGCCGCTAAGTCATTGCTGGACAAAAACCCAACACCTGATGAACAGGATGTCAAGGAGGCCCTTGCTGGGCACTACTGCAGATGCATAAGCCACTACCATGTTGTCGATGCGGTACTGGAAGCAGCCAAGAAGGGGAGATGAGAGGATGTCAGAGGATTACCGGTTTATTGGAAAGCGGACGCCACGGAAAGATGCACTTGAGATTGTCACGGGAAAGGCGACATACATTGGCGATATAAAAAAGTCAGGGCTGCTCTACGGAAAGGTCCTGAGGAGCCCCTATCCCCATGCCAGGATAAAGAATATAGATACGGCTAAGGCGGAGGCGCTTCCCGGCGTTGCAGCCGTGTTAACCTATAAAAATGTCCCTGACTGGAGGACAGGAATGCCGCGGCACGTGCCTGTGCTTGACCGCAAGGTACGTTTTGTCGGGGATGCCGCAGCCATTGTCGCCGCAGAGACCGCGGAGATCGCCACCGAGGCCCTCGATTTAATCGATGTAGGATACGAGCAGCTTCCTCCCGTGTATGATGTAGAGGAGGCAATGGAACCGGATGCCCCCCAATTGCATGATGATTTTCCTGGCAACCTTGTGCGCGGCTTTCCCGCGTTCGGGCCGAAAACGCTTTCAGAGGTTGTTGTTGGCGACGTTGAGAAGGGATTTGATGAGGCAGATGTTATCGCCGAGGGGACCTATGGGTATGAAAACATCCCGAATCCCCTGCCCATTGAACCGCCCGGTGTGATAGCCAGATGGGAGGACGAACACAGATTGACCGTGTGGTCAGGGACGCAGAGCGCGTCCTGGCACCGGTTCATTATGCAGTCCAAGATGGGGTTCCCTGATATACGAGCCATTGATACCCAGTGCGGAGGCAGTTTCGGGTCCAAAAATTACGCCCCTTTACCGCTCTTCTATGCCGCTGCACTGGCAAAGGTAACAGGAAGGCCTGTCAAGGTTTGCTTTACCAAGGAGGAGCATTTTGGTGCGTTCGTCTTGAGGCTGGGGTCCAGGTTTCGCGGCAAGATCGGCATAAAAAAGGACGGGACCGTGACGGCCGTTTCGGGGGTGTGGTTTGTTGACACCGGCGCATTTTCAGATATGGCGCAGGCGCAGGTTGCCGTGGGTTGCGGTGAAGCCCAGCTTATGCTGAGATGCCCCAACTGGGATTTCAGGACCAGGCTTGTGTGCACGAATCGAAGCGCGTCAGGGGTAGTCCGAGGGTTCGGCGGCCAGGAGCTTGAGTCCGCATTAAGCCCGATCCTGACAATGGCCATGGAAAAGGCATCTCTGGATCCGGTTCAATTCTTCAAGAAAAACTATGTCAAGCCCGGTGAGGGGTATATCTGGCGGGACGGGAATTACTGGGTCAGCAGGGGCAGGGACTATTCAGAGGCGATGGACAGTGGAGCCCGGGCCTTCGGTTGGGAGGAGAAGTGGAAGGGGTGGCTCAAACCAACGGCCATCAATGGTGCAAGGAGGACGGGTGTGGGTGTGAATGTCCACGGCAATGCCGATGTGGGGGAGGATAAGTCCGAAGCCTATGTGAGGCTGAATCCGGACGCCACAGCCACCATACACGTCAGCATATCGGAATCGGGGATGGGACAGCGGAGCAGCCTGTGCAAGATGGCCGCTGAGGTACTGCAGCTTCCCCTTGCGCGCATTAATGTAACGCCGGCCGATACCATGGTGAACCCCTTTGATTTCGGCCTGGTGGGTTCCAGAGGCACGTATGCCGTGGGATCTGCCGTGATTAAGGCCGCTGAAGATGCCAGGCAGAAACTCTTTGAGCTTGCGGCCCCTAAGCTCGAAGCGGCCCCTGAAGATCTGGAAACGAGGGATGGGAGCATACATGTCAAAGGAAGGCCTGAGGCGGGGATATCCTGGAGCAAG
Source organism: Acidobacteriota bacterium (assembly GCA_035528695.1). Taxonomy (GTDB): domain Bacteria; phylum Desulfobacterota; class DSM-4660; order Desulfatiglandales; family Desulfatiglandaceae; genus DATKYC01. The sequence continues at coordinate 2,515 of DATKYC010000073.1, forward strand.
GCCACGGGCATCATGCAGACATGTATGGGTTTTGGACGATTCGAACCGGACTACTCAGTGCCCAACTTCCTCATCCAGTTCGTTGAGGTGGAGGTCGATACAGAAACAGGCAGGGTGGACCTGCGACGGGTGCTTTCTGCCACTGATGTGGGGCAGATCATAGATCCGCTCTCCCTTGAAGGTCAGCTCCATGGAGCCTTGGGATCCGCGGGTATAGATACCGCTTTGTTTGAGGAATCGATTTTGGATAGAACCACCGGCCATATGCTGAACATCAATATGATAGACTATAAATGGCGGACATTCCTCGATCTCCCCCAATTCGAGAACGTAATCCTTGAAACACCCCTCCCCACACACCGTTTCAAGGCAATAGGCGTGGGGGAAATAGCCACCTCACCCGGCCCGGGGGCAATACTTATGGCCGTGTCAAATGCTCTGGGGGAAAGGGTAAGCGAATATCCATTAACTCCTGATAGGATTCTCAGGGCCCTGGGCAAAATGGGGGGAAGGAAGAGGGGATGAGATCCTTTAAACATCATAATGTGTATTCCCTTGAAGAAGCCCTCGCTCTCATCAGGGACTATGAAGGCAGGGCACGACTGATCGCAGGCGGAACAGACCTGCTTGGAACACTTAAGGGCGACATTCTCCCGGACTACCCTGAGGCCCTTATCAATATTAAGACCATCCCTGACCTTGATGGGATCAAGGAAGACAATGAAGGGTTGAAGATTGGCGCTCTGACCAGGTTGATCCATATCGTCCGTTCTTCCGTGATCGAGGGCAAGTACGGCTTGCTTAAAGAGGCCGCGGGATCTGTGGGCACTCCGGAAATTCGTAATATGGGCACCATCGGCGGGAATCTATGCCAGGACACCCGCTGTTGGTACTACCGGTATCCGAACCAGATGGGCGGACGCATCTTATGTTACCTTAAGGGAGAGGGGCCGTGCCATGCCATTAAAGGGGATAACCGCTACCACGCCATCATGGGGGGCAAGGGCTGCTTTGCGGTCTGTCCTTCAGACATTGCCATAGCACTTACTGCTTTGGATGCAGAGCTCACAGTTGCCCACACAGGAGGTGAGAGGGTTCTTCCCGTAACAGACTTCTATCAAACGCTTGGGCATATTCTCAAGCCGGATGAGATCCTCACGAAGATCCGGGTCCCCCAACCCCCGGACAATGCCGCCCAGGCATTCTTAAAATACCGATTACGAGAGTCTGTTGATTTTGCCATTATCAGCGTTGCATCGGTCATCACCATGGAAGATGGTATCTGCAAGGATACCAGAATTGTGCTCGGGGCTGTTGCCCCTACGCCCTTTCGGGCTCTGGCAGCGGAAGAAGCGATCAGGGGAAAGACCCTTGATGCCACCACGGCTGAGGAGGCGGCAGAGGCAGCAGTCAGTCATGCAAAACCACTCAGCATGAATGCGTATAAGGTAAAGATCACAAAAGCCCTTGTCAAAAGGACTTTGCTCTCTTCTCTAGCATAACGATGTGCCGGTTACGCATCAATTGACGCCAAAAAACCCTGCCCGTTCATTCTCACTCTCCGGGGGCTAGAGGAGATCGGAAGGTGGAGCATATCCTAGAGAAGGGGAGGGTATGGCGACCGAAACCATACAGCACTGACCGCCTAGAGTAAAAAAAATTGAGTGATTAGATATATACCGTACTGATGTTGCAAACAGTAAATATATCGATCCCTATATCGACTATTCCGATTCACAGTTGCTGCCCTCATCCGATAAATATCTTCATGTAAACCCGGAGAATACCCCCAGGATGCTTTGTTTTTTTGCATGGAACCCCGCTCACATAGCCAAGTTGTTCCCACAACATTATTTCATAGATCCACTACATATTGTGATGGATCCCTAATACCAATTTTCAACAATATGTGCTAATAAGCTGTAATCTCAACAAATTATAAAGTATCTATGATACCTTAGTATTTATGACCCCAAATTCACAATTATCCGTGACACCGGTGGAGCCCCACGGGCAAGTCCGCCTTACTTCTGGCGGACAAGCCCGTGGCACCACCTAGTTTTGCCGATTCGCTTCGCGAACGTCGGGACTTAGTGACACGACATCCCGCCCGCCTCGCCTAAGCGAGAGCGATGGCGGGCAGGCCCGGCCGTAATCCCGACAACAAAATGTCGGGACTAAAGCCGTGGCTTTCTGCGGGCGGGGTAAAGCCCTTCATTTCATATTTCCCGAAACGATTTAGTATCTAGCAATTGTCAAAAAAAGATTTATCCCATGGAATTCCAAGGGAAAGCAAAGCGTATTTCACAGGGACTCTCCCTTTAATGGGTGGTCCCTTTACTTATTGGCGCTCAATATAATTGGAAAGAAGTTGAGGGTAGTTACTCTTAAGCCAAATCATTACATCTTCTCTTAGATCTGTAGCAAACCCAATGAGTTCATTGGCATCATCCTCTGTGGCGCACCCACATAATCATATTCAACCACATTTCTCTTTATACGACACGAATCAAGATACTTGGCGTCCTCTTTCCGCTCGTTTCCGAGAATGAGAGGCATAGCTTGAATTGTCCTGAAGTGTTGAAGTGCCCTCTCTGCTCGGTATCCTGATGCATAAAGAAGAATGGTGCAGAGCTTGAGGGCAGCGTTGTAGCCAATGCCAAACCTCCAATCCGCAGATATGCCTTCTTCTTGCGCATCTGCGATGTCTCGATCTACAATACTGATTAAATTCTCAATTTCCTCTGGGCTGGTTCTATGTGGCCTGAGCCACCCATTATCCGCCCATTGCTTCAAGGTCATGCTCGCTTCCCTTAATGAAGAGCTTCTTTGATTCCAAAACGCGTGTGATAAAATGGTCACGAGATTGTTTTCGCTTCCTGAACTCGGCTCTATTTATAACATGGGGATTAATCTCCCGGGCTATC
>DATKYC010000074.1:0-6502 GCA_035528695.1 Acidobacteriota bacterium
CTCCCTTTTTTCCCTGAGGCTTCTCTAAAATATGCAGAAGGTGTTATTGAAAAGGGGAAGTCCGAGGAGGTGGCACTGGTGGATGCCAAGAAGAGGTGGAAGGGGAGTGACTTTAGCCGGGGAGAAGTGGAGGATGAGTACTACAAGATTTGTTTTGGGGAAACTGATCCCCTGGATGCGGAGTTCCAGGAACTGGCCATAGAGATTCTTGCCCCGCTCATACGATCTCGAAAGAGGTTGCTAAAGTGAGTGCCACTCGCAAAAGATAATTTCTGACAGGATAACAGGATAGACAGGATGGTAATCCAGTAAATCAATAAAGCCATCAGAATCGGGGAGCAGAGCCATGGAATATGCCGAGCTAACTGAAATATCATGTCAATCCCGTAATCCCGTCAAGAAACTTTTACCGCAAGGTGTGACGATAAATGATCCCGTTTAAAGACTTTGATGCTGTAAATATCCCCCTGGAGGGGACCAATCTCATCGAGGCGAGCGCGGGCACTGGAAAGACCTACACAATCTCCTCCCTGTACCTCAGGCTTATCCTGGAGAATAGGCTCTCCGTAAGTGAGATCCTGGTGGTCACCTTTACCAAGGCCGCCACTGAGGAACTAAGAGACAGGATCCGCAGAAAGCTGCTGGAAGGCATGGAGGCCTTTTCCAAGGGGCACTCTCAGGATGAGTTCCTGCATGCATTGCTGGAAAAATATGGAAGGTCTGTCGAGACACCATTGAGATGCCTCAGGGAGGCACTTCGCGATTTTGATGAGGCCGCCATATACACCATACACGGTTTTTGCCAGCGTCTTCTTTTTGAGAGTGCCTTTGAAACAGGATCCGCTTTTGACACGGAACTTATTACCAATGAGGAAGACTTGCGGCAGGAAATTGCCCGTGACTTCTGGCGGGGGCATTTTTACCAGGCTCCGCCTGAGCTGGTTAACTATATCCTGAGCAAGGGAATTTCACCATCGAACTTCTTCGAACGTCTAAAAGCAGGCCTGGTCCATGCGGATTTAAGGGTGATTCCGGATATGGCCGTGCCTGAAATGAAGTCCCTCGATCTATTTAGAGAAGCAGTTAAAAAACTCGGATCTACCTGGCCACACGAGAGGGAGGTGGTGGGAAAAAAACTAATGGACGAGGGTCTCAATGGGCGTATTTATGGAACGACTAAGCCGGTCCCAAATGCCTCTTCCGGAAGGGAGCGAGTGGTATCTGAGTTGCTCGCGAACATGGACCGTCTTGTCGCGTCTCAAAATACAACCTTTCCTCTGTTTCCCCGCTTTGAAAAGCTCACATTCAATGTACTTGCGTCCTCCACGAAAAAAGGACACGCACCGCCCGAGCATGAGATATTACATCTTTGCGACGAAGTAGCGGAAAGAGCCAAGGCCTTAGAGAGCGATATGGAACTATTTATCCTCTTCCTCAAGGGGGAGATATTCAGATTCGCAAGGGAAGAGCTTGGCACAAGAAAGAAGGAATGGAACATACGCTCCTTTGATGACCTGGTGAGGGAGGTAACAAGAGCGCTCCAGGATCAGGGAGGGACTAACCTTGCTAGAGAGGTGAGGACAAACTATAGGGCAGCGCTCATTGATGAATTCCAGGATACCGATCCGATCCAATACGCCATATTTAAGACCCTCTTTGGAACCGAGAATGGCATACTATTCTTGATCGGAGACCCCAAGCAGGCCATATACGGTTTTCGGGGGGCTGATCTCTTCACCTATTTGAAAGCAGCAGCACAGGTGGAAAACCGCTATACCCTCCGGAAGAACTGGCGATCCGAGTCCGACCTGGTGGCATCCCTAAACACCATTTTTTCCCGAAAAAGCCATCCCTTCATCTACAGGGAGATTCCCTATGTATCTATAGTGACTGGAAAAAAGAGAGGGCAGGCCTGCCTTAGCCTGGAACAGAATCGGGAGCCGCCGCTACAATTATGGCTCCTTGAGGCAACAAACGAAGCTCCCCCAGATGCCGCACTAACCAAGACCAGGGCCAGGGAGCTGATCCCGAAGGCCGTTGGTTCGGAGATCTTGAGGCTTGTCCAGCTCGGCCGGGAAAAGAGGGCATTAATAGGTGATACCCCCCTGAGGGAACGGCATATTGCGGTCCTTGTCAGAAAGAACAGAGATGCTCGCCTGGTCCAGCGGACCCTCGCAGGGCTGAAAATCCCAAGCGTGTTATACAGCTCAGATAACCTCTTTGATTCACGCGAGGCAATGGAAACCGAGCTGGTGCTGAAGGCTATTTCCGAACCAGATAATGAAGGATTTGTGAGGGGCGGGCTAGCGACGGATATTCTTGGCTATTCAGGAGAAGAACTGGCCCGTCTTATGGAGGACGAGGGGAGGTGGGAATCAGTACTCTACCGGTTCAGGGAGTACCATGAGGTATGGAGTTCAAAGGGTTTTATCTCGATGTTTCGCTATCTCATTAGCAAGGAGAATGTTCGTTCCCGTCTCTTGTCCTTTCAGGACGGGGAGCGACGTCTTACCAACCTGCTTCATCTCTCAGAGGTGCTTCATCAGGCTTCTTTAAAGAGCAATCCGGGCATGGCTGGGCTATTGAAATGGCTGAGTGATCAGAGGGATCCTGACTCGGCCCGGATTGACGAGCATCAACTGCGGCTTGAGAGTGACGAAGAGGCGGTAAAGATCGTGACAATCCACAAGAGCAAAGGGCTCGAGTACCCGGTGGTATTCTGTCCTTTCATGTGGGACGGTTCAGAAATAGGGGGCAGTGAAATCACCTTTCACGATGAGAATCGTGACCTTCAACTGACCCTCGATCTCGGATCTTCGGAAAGTGCAATGCACAAAGACCTTGCGGAGCAGGAGCTGCTCGCAGAAAACCTACGGCTCCTTTACGTGGCACTTACGAGGGCAAAAAATCGCTGCTATCTTGTGTGGGGGCGTGTCAGTGGGGCTCAAACCTCTGCTCTGGCCTATATTTTACATGGGCCGCAGTCTTTTGAAAATGGCGGGGCGGCAAAGGCTACGGGCAGTCGTTTCTTGTCCATGAGTGGAAGGCAGTTGATAAAGGAGGTAAAAGATCTCGTAGACGAAGGAAAAGGGGCAATCCGGCTTTCAGGTCTCCCTGCAGGGCAAGGAGAGGGCCTTCTAGGTCCGGTGGAACAGGCACAGGGTCTAACCTTTCGGAGGTTTTCCGGAACAATTGCCCGTGATTGGAAGGTCTCCAGTTTTTCCTCACTGGTCTCAGGGGTGCAGGTGTCTACCGAGTTCCCCGATCACGATAGGCTCCCGGTGCCTCCGGAGGAAGCTGAAGAGACACCTGAGGTAATCTTTTCATTTCCCAGGGGTGCCAGGACCGGAATATTCCTTCATGACCTCCTGGAACATCTTGACTTTGCTGAAAAAGACCCTGCTCTGACTAAAGACCTTCTGGCCGGCAAACTTGCCCAGTACGGCTTTGAGTCACAGTGGCTGGATACTATCTACGGTATGATCAGGAATGTCATTACCCTGCCGTTGGATACTATACCGGAAGAGCTCAGACTCTCGCATGTCCCAATGAGAGATCGCTTAAACGAGCTGGAGTTCTATTTTCCTTTAAAAACACTTTCGAAGGAAAAGCTCAAAAGCGTATATGAAGAACATATGGGTGAGAGGCTTACCGGGGACTTTCCTGAGACCATCGAAAGGCTTCAATTTGCTCCTACCAGAGGCTTTATGAAGGGGTTTATAGATCTCGTCTTTAAGTGGCGCGGTCGCTTCTATCTGGTGGACTGGAAATCAAATTTTCTCGGGAACCGCCCAGAGGCTTATAGCCAAAAATCCTTAGCCGTGGTCATGAAAGAGGAGTTTTATGTCTTGCAATACTGCATTTACACCATCGCACTGGACCAGTACCTCAGGTTGAGGCTTCCGGGTTATTGTTATGAAAAACACTTTGGCGGTGTCTTCTACATCTTTCTGAGGGGAGTGGATCTAGAAAGGGGCCCCAAGTTTGGGGTTTACAGGGATGTACCTCCGCCGGAACTGATCAGGGCTCTTACCGCACAATTCCTCCAGCATGGAGGTTATTGAGGATGGTTTACTGCTCAGATCCCTTATAGTTCTATTTCTCTTGGTATATATTCCGGCACAATCTCGAGGAGCTTCAACTTGATCTCTTTCCACTTGTGGTCTTGAGCAAGCTGCGCAAGCTCATCAATCTTCCCATTGAGGGTCAGTTGGTCGCGCGCCAGACCTCTTAGCACCAGTATCTTCTCGTGGCTCGTGGGAACAAGCCCCTCATCTTCGGTGATGAGTTCCTCGTAGAGTTTTTCCCCTGGTCTGAGACCTATATATTCAATCTTAATCCCGACGTCCGGCTCAAATCCCGAGAGACGTATAAGGTCCCTGGCCATATCGGCAATCTTGATAGGGGTACCCATATCCAGGATGAAGATTTCACCGCCCTCGCCCATGCCCCCAGCCTGGAGGATGAGCTGGCAGGCCTCAGGAATGGTCATGAAGTAGCGAATAACATCAGGGTGAGTTACCGTAACCGGGCCACCCTTCGCAATCTGGCTCTTAAAAAGAGGAACCACGCTGCCTATGCTCCCTACCACATTGCCGAAACGAACTGTCATGAAGCGGTTTTGGGAAAGTCCGTGACCATTTTGACCCTGCACAATCAACTCCGCCACCCTCTTGCTGGCACCCATGATGTTTGCCGGCCGAACTGCTTTGTCAGTGGAGACAAATACAAAGCGGTCCACGGAATACTCTTTGGAGACTTCGACCACGTTGTTCGTACCGACTATGTTGTTTTCTATCGCTTTCCAGGGCTGAAGTTCCAGCATGGGCACGTGTTTGTAAGCAGCGGCGTGAAAGACCACCTGGGGGCCGTGGGCGGCAAAGGCTCTGGAAAGTTCGTGGCGGTCGCGGACGTCTGCCAGCAGAGGAATAATCTCGATGTTGGAAAAATCCCTCTTGAGTTCCAATTCCATCTCGTAGAGAGGGCTTTCGGCTCGCTCGTAGAGAATCAGGCGGGACGGCCCGTAGCGGCAGATCTGCCGGCACAGCTCAGAACCAATGGAGCCACCAGCCCCGGTGACAAGCACCCGGGCGTTTTCAAGATAGCGGCCGATCCGTTCCTCGTCCAGGTGGATCACTTCACGGCCTAATAGATCGCAGTAATCCACATCTCGGATGCCATTGACCGTCACCTTTCCGTCGATAAGTTCCCCCAAACTCGGCACGGTTTTGAAGGGGATGTTAGTTTGATCACAGCAAGAAACAATGGAGCGCATTTGTTCAGATGTGGCAGAGGGGATAGCAATGAGGGCCTCGTCAGCGCGCACTTTGGCATAGATCGTCTTGAGTTCCCTGGTGGTTCCCAGAACCTCAATACCGTGGACCTTCATTCCTACCTTGGCTGGATTATCGTCGATGAAGCCAATTATATTGTACCGCAGCCTTGCATTGTCCCTGATCTCTCGATACATCTTTTCGCCGCAGTCCCCAGCGCCAATAATCAGAAGATTTTTCGCGTCGGTTCTTATCTCCTGCCTTGTGGTGAGAAGACTTAGGGCATCAATCAGAGACGTATTCCCTCTGGAACCGACCCAGAAATAGAGGCGGATGCCAACTCGATAGCCGGAAATGAAAACGATCGTGAGGACCCAGTCAATTAAAAATGCGGAGCGGGAGAATGTATCCAAAGTACGGGTAAAGAAGATGAGTGAGACAATAAGAAGAGAACTTACGATAGCAGCCTTAATGATATTCAGCAGGTCCCCAATGCTGGTGTACCGCCACATGCCCTGATAAAGATTGAACAAGTAAAAGATGACAATTTTAGTGGTGATAATAAATGGAAGGGTGAGGGTAATAACACCCCAATGCTCGGGGGGGACCTGAAAATTGAATCGCAGGAGGTAGGCACTGTACCAGGCCGCGGAAAGCAGGAGGGCGTCCACTACCAAGACTATCAGAAAATTCTTATACAGCGATCGGTTCTTCATTACCGTACGAACCATCCGACCCATTCTCTGCCTGCCATCTTCCCTTAACTGGTTAATTTATGGGGAATATTTGCTTTCCCCGTAATCGGAGAAATAAAGTCCCGAATTTCGATATGTTGTGCTATAGACTATATAATATAATATTGAAGGTCAAGTTTTTCAGTTGAGAAAACAATGCCCTGATACGCGAGACATTTCTTGTTTACCAAATGCTTCTCAAAAGTCAATGAAAATTATTTGGGAAAAATACGGACAGGAATTAGGCAAAGCATAAGATGTGTCCCCATTCTGTTCTTTTCTATTTAACCGGGGCCCCAATTTTTATCCCGCCTGCCCCGCACATCCACCTGAAATTCAGGCACACTATTTAAAAACTGAATTCGTCGTTTTGTGTTTGACATATATTTAAATGCTGATAAAATAGAGCTTAACACACAAAAGGGAGATTTGCATATGAAATCAGTTAATGTGACAGTTTCAAATAGGGGCTACATTGTCTTGCCTGCCAGCCTG
>DATKYC010000075.1:0-2839 GCA_035528695.1 Acidobacteriota bacterium
CTTAAACCGCGCCATGGAGGAGATGCTTAAATACGGCAGAGAAGAGATTCTGGGGGGACATATCTCCCGCATTTATATCAGAGGCATTCAGGAGGCGAGGGACATTATGGACCTCCTGCGGACAACTGAAAGAGTCGAAAATTACCAGATGGAGTTGAAAAAGAAAGAGGGGGAAACCCTGGTAATCGTTACCTCACTTTTCCTGCTTCGAGATGAGGATTCACAGATCATTGGCACCGCTGGAATCTTCAAAGACATTACTGAACATAAGCGGTTGGAGGCCGAGCTCAAGAGAGCTCAGGTGCGTCTTGTTGAAGCATCCAAGATGAGGGCCCTCGGGGAGCTCGTCGCTGGCGTTGCCCACGAATTAAACAACCCCCTCATGGCCTCACAAACGGTCCTGTACGTAATTCTAAAGAACATCCATAAAGACTGCCCAGACCGTGAACGCTTGGAACTTATTCGCAAGTGCAACAATCGAATCCAGAAAATTGTTGAACACCTCAGAGAGTTCTCCAGACAGACTGGGCCTGAGTTTCAGGAGCTTGACATAAATGAACCCATAAAGAATGCCCTGATGATCACCGAACAGCAACTCCTCAACCATAATATTTCCGTCGTGCGGAGGCTGTCTGAAGGCCTACCAAAGGTTCTGGGCGATTCCAACCAGCTCGAAGAGGTCTTCCTTAACCTGATTGGAAATGCCAGGGACGCAATGGATGAGGTGACAGGACCGAAGGAGTTGACTGTCTGTTCCGACCTCGGAGAGAATGCGGGGTTTTCCTCCGTGGCCGTTTCAATAAAAGATACTGGTGTAGGGATCCCCATGGAAAACCTCGATAAAGTCTTTGAGCCCTTCTTCAGCACTAAACCGGTAGGGCGGGGTACCGGCTTAGGCCTTTCCATTTGCTTCGGCATTATAGAGGCCCACGGCGGGAGGATTGAGGTAGAAAGCCAACCTGGTGAGGGGACAAAGGTAAGTGTTCTGCTTCCAATAATAGTATCGGGAAAGGAGTAACGGAATGGCGAAACGCATCCTTGTCGTTGATGATGATGAAATGGTCCGCATAGCTCTCAATGAACTCCTCAGACCGGAAGGTTTTGAAGTCCATAGTGTCTCCAGTGGTACTGAGGCCCTGAAGAGAATTGATGAGAATTCTTATGATCTCTTGATCCTTGATATTATAATGCCTGAGATGGATGGTTTTGAGCTCTGCAAGAGGATCCGAGAAAAAGAAGGTCTTAGAGAAACGCCAATCGTGTTCTTGACGGCCAAAAGCCGTGAAGAGGACAGGGGTCGCGGGCTTGAAGTTGGAGCCAACCTTTTTCTAACAAAGCCAATCTCACCCGAGAAGCTCCTCCGCATCATATCAGATACCATGGGCTGAGAGATGGCTGATTAGGGGATGAGTCCGAGGGATTGGAATAGTCTGTCGAATGCACCATCTCGATCCATCAGTTCTGTAAGATGACGTACCTTGTACTCGTCCTTGGGAGAAAGGGTTGGGGCAAACTGTTCCAAACGCTCCACTGCAGCAAAGGTGTCGTCTTTCAACAGAATGAGGGGAATGTTGGCCTTCTTGGCGACCCGCAAGACCTGAGGCGCCGGATTTCGCCCACCTGTTAAAAGGATCCCTGCGATAGGTCTATGTACCGGGGTCTCCGTGATTCCCCTTTCTGGAGAAAAAGGCTCCAGGAGTATAATCTTGTTGTAGAGTCTTTTCAAAGCCAGGAGTTCACCCCACAGATCACTCGATCCAACGGTCATTCCCCCCACAGTCCGACCGAGGTTCTCCCTCCCACAAAGGACCTCACCATTGAGTACCTCTCTTATCTCACGAAGGCTCCGAAAGGAAAGAACAGGATCTTCAGGAAGTGCGGCGGTGATTTGAATCCCCTTCTTAACAAGGGAAGGGATGATTTGGTCTCTGATCTCTACAAGTTTTCCCGGCGGCACCCGGTTGACGATGACCCCCTTGATCCTATCTTTAAGGATAGAACTGACAGATAGAATAGAATAAATTAAGCTGGAGGTCTTTTGATATCGATCAACTAGGACAAAATCCGCCTTCAGCTCGGAGACAATGGAAATATCGGAAATAGGATAGGCAGCATTGTCAAAAAATATGTGCTTGGAGCCCATGATAAGGAGAATATCTTTCGTGGAAAGTTCCTGGGCAAGGGACTTGATCTTCTCCAGGATCTCCTCGACCCCTTCTTGTCTCCATGTTTCATCGGAAAGCAGATACGGACAGATTCGGTTAAGGGGTTCTTGAAGATTCAATACTTTTTTGAATAAGAAAGCATCACGGTCGGTCCAAAGCCCCTCAATATGGATGGGGTCGGTTCCAAAGGGCTTTATGAACCCCACACTGAGACCTCTGTCGGCAAGCCCTCGGGCTACTGCCCAGGTCATAAGGCTGTGGCCTGCACGATCTCCTGTGGTGCCTATAAAAAGAAATGACATCTAGACCTCTCCTCCCCTAACCCACCGCATTGACCTCTTTTTGGGTTATTATAGGGATTTTTTCCTTAAACATCAAAGACAATCTCCGCGGTGTCTTCTGAATTTCCTTTGTTCCAGTCTCTTCATGCATTGCATTGATGGTTATTTATTAGCCACAAAAAAAAGCTCACTTTCCACCCAATCTAACCTTATGGTATTAATTTAGGTCTTTGAAATAGCAACCCGCGTTCGTCGATTCATGGGTCCATTTCCTCCGTTCCAAGTCTCACGGCCTGGTCATTTCATGAAGTTACCCAACGGGTGATGCCTCCCCCCTCCCTGTTCCCCTCGCATTCGCTCGGGGCCAGGGGGTCCCCCATTGCGTAACTTCTT
>DATKYC010000076.1:0-3200 GCA_035528695.1 Acidobacteriota bacterium
TCCAGGCGAGATTTAAGTGGGCTAGGAGAGGGAGAAACCCACAAACCGGAGAGACGATCATTCTAAGATCGAGGAGGTCAGTAAGTTTTCGAGCCTCGTCAAAGCTGAGACAAAAGATAAATCAGCCGGATCATAACTCCAGCCAGTAGTTTCCAGTCTGGACGGACGATTTAACATAAAGAGGGAGAGCGCACCTCTAGCCACTATCTCCCATTAGACATCTCTATTGTTCTCAACTACCTAGGCCTTATTGAAAGACGACTCGGCCATCCCTCACATCCATACTCACATGATCACCCTCTTTAACAGAGCCCTCCAAGATTTTTACTGCTAGAGGATCTTGGATCAGATGCTGTAATGTCCTCTTAAGAGGCCGAGCGCCATACACAGCGTCAAAGCCTGACTTGGCCAGAAATTCCTTTGCTTGTTCCGTAAGATCTAGCTTTATCTTGTTGGCCTCTAGACGTTCCCTCAGAAGGCCTATCTGGATTTCCACGATCTTCTTGAATTCCTCAGGACCAAGCGCGTTAAACATGACTATCTCATCGATACGGTTTAAGAACTCCGGCCTAAAAGTCGCGCGGAGGGCGTCCATGACCCGCCTTTCCGTTTCAGGGTTGTCCTTCCCGGCCATTTCCTGGATCAATTGACTGCCCACGTTTGAGGTCATGATTAGGACTGCGTTCTTGAAATCAACAGTCCGACCCTTCCCATCCGTCATACGACCATCATCCAGGATCTGGAGTAAGGCGTTGAAGACATCAGGATGGGCTTTCTCGATTTCATCAAACAAGACCACAGAATAAGGATGTCTTCTTATGGCCTCCGTGAGATAGCCGCCTTCTTCATAGCCAACATAACCGGGAGGGGCCCCGATGAGCCGGGCCACTGAATGCTTTTCCATATATTCTGACATATCTATCCGTACCATGTACTTCTCGTCATCGAACAGAAACTCAGCCAGAGCCTTCGCGAGTTCGGTCTTGCCCACGCCTGTGGGCCCCATGAATATGAAGGATCCAATAGGCCTGTTTGGGTCCTGCAATCCAGAACGGGCACGACGCACCGCATTGGAGACCGCGACGATTCCCTTCTCCTGACCCACAACCCGCTGAGCCAACCTTTCCTCCATCTTGATGAGCTTCTCTTTTTCTCCCTCCAACATCCTTGAGACAGGGATTCCTGTCCACTTTGCCACCACCTCGGCAATGTCTTCGCTGTCCACTTCTTCCTTGAGCATCTTTTGATTGGTTTGAAGCTCCTCCAGTTTCTTATTCTCCTCGTTCAGTCTTTTATCAAGTTCGATCAGTGTCCCGTATTTCAATTCAGCTGCCCTGGCAAGATCCCCTTCTCGCTCTGCTATTTGGGCCTCAGACCGGGTTGATTCGAGCTTTCCCTTGATTTCCCGAATGCTAGCGATCGCCTCCTTTTCCTTCTTCCAATGGGCGATCATTGCATCTGTCTGGTGCTTGAGTTCGGCCAACTCTCTTTCAAGCCTTTCCAGACGATCTTTGGATGCCTTATCCTTCTCTTTCTTTAAGGCCTCCCGCTCTATTTCAAGTTGAGTAATTCTTCTCTGGATATCATCGATCTCTGCCGGCATACTATCAATCTCGATCCTGAGCTTGGAGGTAGCTTCATCCATAAGATCAATCGCCTTATCCGGCAAGAATCGATCCGTGATATAGCGGTTGGAAAGGGTAGCTGCTGCCACTAGTGCCGAATCCTTGATGCGCACACCATGATGCACCTCATATTTTTCCTTAAGCCCACGGAGAATAGAGATGGTGTCTTCAACGTTTGGTTCTTCAACCATAACCGGCTGAAAGCGCCGCTCTAAGGCTGCGTCCTTCTCAATATATTTTCTGTACTCTTTGATCGTCGTCGCACCTACACATCTTAATTCGCCGCGAGCAAGCGCTGGCTTCAACATATTGGAGGCATCCACTGCCCCTTCTGCTGCGCCAGCGCCCACCAGTGTATGCATCTCGTCAATAAAAAGAATTATCTGTCCGTGGGATTCTGTGACCTCTTTGAGTACCGCTTTGAGCCTATCTTCAAATTCACCCCGGTACTTCGCACCAGCTATGAGTGCCCCCATATCAAGCGCTACTACTCTCTTATCTTTCAGCGTTTCAGGAACGTCTCCCTCCACAATCCTTTGGGCCAGTCCCTCCACAATGGCAGTCTTGCCCACCCCAGGCTCACCTATAAGCACCGGGTTATTTTTCGTCCTCCTTGATAGGACTTGAAGTATCCTCCTAATTTCGTCATCACGACCTATGACCGGGTCCAAATCCCCTTTTGAGGCTATAGAAGTCAGGTCTCTGCTGAACCGTTCAAGGGCCTGGTATTTATCTTCAGGGTTGGGATCCGTAATTCTCTGACCGCCCCGGATGTCTACCAGGACTTTGAGGATTGCATCCCTTGTAATTCCGGCAACCGCTAGAAGCCTTGCTGCCGCTCCTCCCTTTTCGTCCGTCACGGCAAGCAGTATATGCTCCAGGCCTACATATTCATCCTTCATTTGCTCGGCTTCGCCAGAGGCCCTGTCGAGAACCCCCTTGGTACGGGGAGATATATATGCCTGTTCCAGACCTGAGCCGGATACCCTGGGAAGTTTTTCCAAAGCAGCCGCAAAAGATTGTATGAGCTGATTTTGGTCTACCCCTATCTTACCGAGAAGCGGTGGAACTACGCCTTCCTTCTGATCCAGGATCGCCCTGACCAGGTGCTCTGGCTCTATCTGCTGGTGGCTAAATTTCTCAGCAAGCTCTTGAGAACTCCTGATGACTTCCTGTGCCTTAAGGGTGAACTTATCAAATCGCATATATGTATTTCCTCCAGTTGTATGATATGTTTTCTAGCTGAATCATTTTAATTTTTGTTTACATATAGAATATTAAGTTCTTTGCTGGGATCTGTCAATATTAGGAGAGCCGCATCAAGAGTTCACTGCACAAGGCATCGGTCTCTTGAAAAACATTTCACATTTTGACGTCTTGGTACTAAATCCACTCCCTACTCTTTGGGCAAATAATTGCATTGTAAACGGGCAGGCTCTATACTGATCCAAATCTTCTCATAGGGGCTTAGGGGACTAATAACTTCAAATTATCCCCTCATTTTGGTAAGGTGAATGGGAAAAGGGCTTGAGTCGTGAATTCCAGGGTATGAAATAATGTGTACAAGGGGCCAGT
>DATKYC010000077.1:0-2345 GCA_035528695.1 Acidobacteriota bacterium
GCGGGACTTCATTAGTATCTTTAGCCGGCATAACAGCAAGTGCTTATTTGGTTTCAAAAAAAAGACATCCATATCCCTATTCATATCTTGATGCCGAGGCCTGTTTTACACCATGAGATAAGTTACGAAAACACAGCGCCCTTTCACCGGTTCATTCAGAAAAGCCCACCCTCTTTTTTAGGGTGGCAAGAATCGTCAGGTTTCACAAACCTGGGTAATATTTTCAAGAATTAGACCCTGCTATTTTTTTTTGAAACTCCTTTTTTCCGTAAAGATTCTAAAGTATTGCCCGAAAACGACCGATAAAATGTATGTGGAGAATTATGCGCCAAACGTATATCTCGCCAACATATCCTCATGCCAGGGAGGAAGCGCGCGAGGCATATCACGAAAAAGCGATGGGCGCTCATCATGATCACAGATCTTCAAGGAGTCAATACGCGTAGAGTTACAGGGATAGGTTTTCTGGTCTTTTTTATATTGTCGTCAGGTTGATCCATTCAGCAGGATAGCGAGAAGGAGGCGAAGATTGTCGTGCCGGGAACGGGCGCCTGCGAAGATGTTCTAAGGATGCTTGCCCTGGCATTCAATGCCGAGCATCCCGGGCTGGAGGTGATTATTCCCAGAAGCATTGGAACAGGAGGAGGGATCAAGGCCGTTTCTTCAGGAGAATATCCCATGGCTCGAGTGGGCAGGCCGCTTAAAGAAGATGAGTTAAAGCTGGATCTTGCCTTCCTGCCTTTTGCCAATGATGCGATCGTTTTCGCGGTGGGAAGAAGCGTGGGAATAAGGAGCCTTACAACCAGTCAACTGGGTGATATTTTCAAGGGCAAGATCGTCAACTGGCGGGAACTTGGTGAACCAGAAGGCCCCATAAGGGTTTTGTCCCGCCAGCCAAATGACACGTCTTCGGAAAATATCAGCCAACACCTAACGCCTTTTAAGGATAAGATCTTCACCGATCAGGCGAAGATCGCGTTCCATGATTATGAGATGGTGGATCTATTAAATAAATTCCCGACCAGTATCGGATTCCTGACTAATTCCTCTTTGATCGCTCCGGGCAACACTATGAAGACCATTGGAATCGATGGCGTGACCCCTACACCCGAGAATTTACGGTCCCGCAGATACCCCCTTAGGGCTACCTATGGGCTGGTGTGCAAGGAGGGGAGATTGAATGACATTGCCGTGGAGTTTATCGATTTTATCTTCTCGGAAAAAGGAAAACGCCTCATTGAAGAATATAATCTGGTTCCCATAGCGAGGAGAAAATGAGATGAGACTATATCGCAGCCTGGCTTATCCCATAATAGGCCTGATAGTGCTTGCCGTGTTCGGCACGGCGGTGCCTCTCTACTATATACAGGGCAGGGTCTTGAAAGCAACCCTGAGGGCCGCGGAATGGGCAAGGGTTGAAAGTCATCACAACATCATAAAGAGCAATATTACTGAGGTCGGAGAGAGGGCGTTGTCCTTTGTAAAGGTCCTCAAAGACCATGACTCTTTAAGGAATGCAACGGCTTACTTTTTAAATTCGGGAGGTTTTGAGGCAAATGGTGACAGAGGCCCCTTAAGGAAGGTGATGGATAATCTGAGCCTGTGGGAGCATGTGGATGAGATAATCGTGACGGATCTGGAAGGAAGGGTCATATCCCGGGCAAGGAGTCAGGAGGAAGGAGACATCCTTTCCGGTTGGGGCGTGGCCGAAGCCCTGGCAGGTGAAGCTATACTGGTTACTACCTCCTATAACGGGAAATGGGAGATCCGGGGTGTTTCCCCCCTACTCATGGATAATCAACCCATAGGCGTCATAGTTGTTGCCAGCAGAATCGACGACAACTTTACCTCCAAGCTCTCCTATGCCTTCAGTTGCAGCGTTTCCCTCGGGAACCTTAAAGGAATCATTGCCAGCTCGCTCCCTCGTAAACAGAGAAGCGATATCGACATAGATCTCATGGTTCAGGCGCTACGTGAAAATACCGCCAAGAGAAAAGACTACCCAGACCTCTCAAAAACGGCCTATTACGCGCCGCTCCAGGCAGTTGATGAGATCTTCTGCCTGATTGTGGAAACGGACACAAACGCTTCCGATGCCTTGCTTGCTAGGAAACGCAAGGAGACCTTTGTTTTTTCATTCCTGATCCTGATAATAACATCAATTTTGGCCGCGGCATTTGCTTTTAAATTGATAAAGCCTATCAGAAAGCTGAAGGCAAAGGCGGAAGCGATTACAAGGGATATAGCGGTTGAGCAGTTTGAGGATGTAAAAGGAAATGAAGTGGAGAATCTGGTACACGTTTTCGACAGCATGGTTGAGGCGATCAACCGCCATATTGCCGAAC
>DATKYC010000078.1:0-3263 GCA_035528695.1 Acidobacteriota bacterium
GGGTGAAGCGTGAGTCTGGCTATCCTCACCTTAAGTATGACGCTTTGGTTGTTACAGCTATAGTCCACTGTTATTTATGACCAGAGGCCATTAACCGGGTCAATCATTTTTTATTGATGATGCTCTCTGAACAGAATCAGACGATTCCCCAGTCTCTGTAGCCCTGTTGAATAGGTGCCAGGTATTCCTTTGAAGGCTGAGCTTCCTCTGATTGCCCAGACTTGATATAGGTTATTGCTTATAATACTAGTGACAAGAGCGATGAAGGTCAAGATGCCTCACAGCGAGTTGGAACGGGAACCCTCAAATTACTCTCTAATGTAAATCTAGCATAAAGGAGGGGTGCGCAATTGGAGCAATTGAAAGGGCTTGTATACAGCATACAGAGGTTTGCAATCCACGATGGTCCTGGAATTCGGACCCTAGTATACATGAAGGGATGCCCTTTAGGGTGCCTGTGGTGTTCTTCTCCTCAATCGCACGAAGCGCCCCCTTTGGTTCTATATATTGAGCTTCACTGCAAAAAGTGCGGGCGCTGTGTTGAGGCGTGTCCTATTGAGGTGATTACGCTATCCGAAGAGGAGGGTGTAAAGATTGACAGAGAACTCTGTACAGGTTGCGGCCAGTGTGTTGAAGCCTGCCCTAATCAAGCTTTGGAGCTTGTGGGAAATTACATGACAGTTAATGAACTGTTCCAGGAGGTTAACAAGGACAGACCGTTTTACAGGCGGTCAAACGGTGGGGTCACGGTGGGTGGTGGTGAGCCCACAATGCAGCACGAGTTTGTTACCGAGTTCCTTAAAAAGTGTAAGCAACAATATATACACACAGCGATAGAAACATGTGGATATGTGAAATGGGAGCATCTGAAAAAGCTCCTTGAGTATCTGGACCTCGTCCATTTTGACATTAAGCATATGGATGCTCTCGTGCACAAAGAGCTCACCGGCGTTTCCAATGAACTCATCTTGGAAAATGCTAGAAGGGTTTCCACGATACAACCGATGATAATACGCATTCCCGTAGTGCCGGGATGTAATGATTCTGATGATAACATATTGGCTACAGCGAGATTTGCCACTGAATTGGGAGAAAATCTCAAAAGGATTGAGCTTTTGCCTTACCATAAGTTTGGTACACAAACATATGGCCGGATTGGTAGGGAGTATAAAATTGAAGATGTTGAACCGCCCAGCGATGGCCATATGAAAAGGCTTCAAGAAATTGTCGAATCCTGTGGGGTAATAGCTCAGATAGGGGGGTAAAATTCTGAAGAGGGAGGCTACCTTCCTCAAATTGGCAAAACAGGAGAATAATCAAGAATTTCGGGGCCGGCGAAGTTTTACTCTTATACAGAATGCTAACCAGAATTGAACTCAGGCTCTATTGACAGGATAGTCGAAAGGTCATGTATTAAAATCAAAAATTGTGAGAAAAATGGACAAAAGGAGGTGATAACCAAAGAATAGAAATGATAGGCTACCAAGGCAATATATTAAAGAGGAGAGTTTTTCAATGGTAGAAGTGTTGAATAAGGTGGACAGGGTTTTGACCGTAAAACCAACGCCTAGAGTGGAAAAGCTGAGGGAGGCCTTTGTGCGGCTCAAGATTGCGGCCTCGATTAATAGAGCTCGTATTGAAACCAGGGTAATGAAAGAGACAGAAGGGGAGCCAATGGTAACCCGCCGGGCGAAAGTCTTTGCTGCGGTGGCAAGGGAGATGCCGATAGATATTTGGCCTGATGAGCTACTGGTAGGTTCCACCAGCGTCAGAGCCTGGTGTCACGAGATTAGCCCCGCTGATGGTCCAGCTCTGGAAGCAGAGTTAGAAGAAGGAGTGCAGTCTCATTATACTGGAGCGGGTGCAGAATATGCCGGGCCGACCACCCTCAGTGATGAAGATAAGAGAGAGCTGAGGGAGGAACTCATCCCATACTGGAAGGGACGAGGCAAATACGAGAAAACCAGGTGGGGTCGTAATGCCCAGAAAACCCCCCATGACATGAGCTGGCTGCATTTTAGTGGTATGCACTACGGCCACAATTGTCATGCCTTTGAAAAGGTACTTAAAAAGGGCTTTCTGGGAATAAAGGAGGAGGCCGAGGAGAGGCTAGCCAGGCTTGACCTTGCCGAGCCTGAGGAACTTAGAAAGGTCCCCTTCCTTAGGGGGGTGATTATGGCCATGGAGGCAGCAGCCGAGGTAGGGAAGAGGTTTGCTGCCAGGGCAAGGGAGATGGCAGAAAAGGAAGAGGATGCCAAAAGGCAGATGGAGCTGCTGAAAATAGCTAAGGTATGCGATTGGGTACCGGCAAACCCGGCGAGAACACTCCACGAAGCACTGCAATCATATTATTTCGCCTGGATGCTGGTGCTCTGGGAGACACCCTACGCCTGGAGCTTTACTCCGGGGAGAGCGGATCAATATATATATCCCTACTATGAAAGAGATATGAGGGAAGGGAAGCTAACCAAAGAGGCGGCACAGGAGTTAATTGATTGTTATATCATCAAGCTTAACCAAATAACTCAATATTCTTATCTTGGTGTGGGTGGTGTCAAAGCCAATGGAAGCGATGCCACCAATGAGCTGTCATATATGTTTATTGAGGCAATGATGCATACCAGGTTAATAGAACCCATATTAGGTGTGCTGATTCATGGTAAAACACCTGACGATTTACTGATTAAGGCGGCGCAGCTCTGCTCACTGGGGACTGGTCACCCTCAATTTATTAATAGTGATGTTCTGGTTTATCAGGCCCTTGGCCGAGGGAGCTTGGGCGGGCCACCGATAACACTGGAGGATGCCAGGTCTGCCACCCCGATGGGGTGTATTGAACCCGGGATACCCGGTAAGGATTCTGGGTATCTTAACATCTTCGGGGCGAGACTTGCTACAGCTATGGAATTGGTGATGACCAATGGCTGGAGCCAGTATGACCACATGCAAATAGGGCCGGAGACGGGTGACCCCAGACAATTCAAATCCCTTGAAGAAGTGCGAGAGGCATTTCACAAGCAGGTGGCCTGGATGCGAAGAAACTCTCAAATAACCGGTAACATCACTGAGCAGACTATAGCCGAATTGTCTCCAACAGTGTATGAGTCGGCACTAATAGAAGACTGCATTGAGAGGGGGATATGCAGGGAAGAAGGCGGAGCTCATTATAATTTTAACACAGGGTCGGTTCCAACTGGTTCAACTGATGCCGGCGATTCCTTGACCGCCATTAAGAAGCTTGTGTTTGATGACAAGAAGATTAC
>DATKYC010000079.1:0-3196 GCA_035528695.1 Acidobacteriota bacterium
TTGGCGCCCAGCCTAGGGGTAGTGGAGCTTACTATTGCCCTCCACTATGTATTTGATGCCCCTAACGATAAGATCATCTGGGATGTCGGGCATCAGTCTTATGCGCACAAACTTATAACCGGAAGGCGCGAGCGTTTTCACACCCTTCGGACATATGGGGGCATTAGTGGCTTTCCCAAGAGGTGTGAGAGCCCTTACGACACCTTTGACACAGGCCACAGCAGCACATCTATTTCTGTGGGTTTAGGAATCTCCACTGCGAAGGAACTCAAACATGAGAAAAACAAGGTCATTGCGGTGATCGGGGATGGTTCCATGACCGCCGGCTTGGCGTTTGAAGGACTTAATCAGACCGGGGATACCGAGAAGGATTTGATCGTTGTTCTTAACGACAATGCCATGTCAATATCGCCGAACGTGGGCGCCTTTTCTTCTTTTCTTAGCCGAAAGATGACCGGGAGACGGTTTGTCAACTTCAGGAAGGACCTAGAAAACTTCATAAGGTCTTTACCGGGCGTTGGAGAAAATATCCTCAATCTTGTCCGCAGAAGTGGAGACTCCTTTATCACTTTTTTCACCCCGGGCATGCTATTCGAGGCACTTAAATTCAAATATATCGGACCAATCAGGGGACATAGACTTGATCAGCTAATCGAGGCCTTCAGTAATACGCTCCACCTGGAGGGTCCGGTCCTGGTACACGTGCTCACTGTAAAGGGGAAGGGATATGAACCTGCTGAAAAGGATCCGGCGCACTACCATGGAGTTGGTTCGTTCGAGATCTCCACGGGCTCACCCCCGGAGCACAGGCCAGAGTCTCCGCCATCTTATACCGAGGTGTTTGGTAAGACCATGGTAGAGCTGGGGCAAGACAATGAGAAGATCTTTGCCATTACCGCAGCCATGCCTGAGGGGACCGGGCTTACAGAGTTTGCCCGAGCCTATCCTGAGAGATTTCTGGACGTAGGAATTTCGGAGCAACATGCCGTCACCTTCGCAGCGGGCCTCGCCACCGAGGGCTTCAGGCCTGTTGTGGCTATTTATTCCACCTTCCTTCAAAGGGCCTTTGATCAGATCATCCATGATGTATGCATGCCTAACCTGCCAGTGGTCTTTGCAATCGATCGGGGAGGACTTGTGGGGGAGGACGGCCCAACCCATCACGGGCATTTCGATATAACCTACCTGCGGAGTCTTCCAAACATGACTGTCATGGCTCCAAAAGATGAAAATGAACTGAGGCACATGTTTTACACGGCCCTCCAACAACCCGGGCCGGTGGCGATACGATACCCGAGAGGGAATGGAATGGGGGTTCCCATGGATCAGGATTACATAACCATTCCTATCGGTAAGGCAGAAATTCTCACGGAAGGTAAAGACCTGGTTATTTTGGCTCTGGGAAGCACCGTGTCGCCTTCCCTTGAAGCTGCCATAGCACTGGAGGCAGAGGGATTCTCTGTCGGCGTGGTGAACTGCCGTTTTGTAAAGCCCATTGACACAACATTGGGGAAGCTCGCCAGCTCTTCAGGCCGTGTGCTGGTCGTGGAAGAAAATATCAGGCAGGGAGGACTTGGCGGGGCACTCTTGGAGCTGTTTAATGATTTGGGCATAGACAATGTCCTTGTCAAAAGGATCGGACTGCCGGATAAGTTCATTGAACACGGACCAACCAATCTCTTACGAGAAAAGTACGGAATTGATACCTCCGGTATTTTGAAGGAGGCAAGGGATCTCTGCCAACGGGACTAAAAGCGCTAACAGCACGACTCGCAAGATCAGATTGGATCAACTCCTGGTTCAAATAGGTCTGGCAGAGACTCGCGAGAAGGCCAAAGCCATGATCATGGCTGGCATCGTGGATGTGGATGGAGTGAGGACCGATAAACCGGGACGGCCCGTTCTACCTTCAGCCTCTGTGCTAGTGAAAAAAGGCCACCATCCCTACGTGAGCCGCGGAGGCCTCAAGCTTGAGCACGCTCTTAAAGCATTTTCAGTCGATGTAGCGGGCCTGGTAGTGCTGGACGTGGGCGCTTCCACAGGTGGATTCACGGACTGTTTGCTCCAGCACGGGGCGCTCAGGGTTATTGCAGTAGATGTCGGTTATGGTCAGTTTGCCTGGCAACTTCGACAGGATCCCAGGGTGAAGCTTCTGGAAAAGACAAATGCACGCTATCTCAAGCCAGGAGACATTGAAGAGCCCATACATGGGGCGGTCATTGACGTCTCCTTCATATCGCTGAAGCTCGTGGTCCCTCCAATATCCAACCTCCTCACAACGCATGCCTTTATCATCGCCCTCATTAAACCGCAGTTTGAGGTAGGCAAGTCGAAAGTTGGCAAGGGAGGTGTGGTTCGTGACCCGGAACTGCACAGGAAGGTGGTCGATGATCTCGCAAGGTTTTTTCAAGACTTAGGCTGGACTGTAGGAGGGCACCTCCCCTCCCCGATCTCAGGCCCGAAAGGAAACCGTGAATTCCTCGTCTATATGACGCGATAGGCACACCTATCGTACCCGGTCAAAAAATGACCGGCATCCTCTTCCTTGTTGGGAGTCCTCACAACGGTGTCAGGTCCTGAGAAACCCAACATAAGCTAGGGGGAAGATTAATGAGCCTGACGTTTGGAAGCCTTAAGCGGGTTCAGCTTCACATTCTCTTTCTTGCTGGTTTCTACCAGGTGAGTTGCCATTGTGCAATTTCCTACCCGCCACTTGGCCACAGGGTCGGGGAAATTGAGGCAATATTTACCGGTGGGGAATTCTTTCGCCTTCTGGCAGCCTTCACACTTATCAACAACCGGGTGGCAGGTGCCGCCATTAAACTGGCAGCCTTTCTTGCTCATAAAAAAGCACTCATAACCACCTTTTGCACTTGCACAAACCATGATAACCACATCCTTTCTCTTAAATTTGAAACGGAATTTATGCCTAACAACTTTTCAGTTGTCAAGTAAAATAGCCACTCTCGTCACCTTTTCAAGGGGAAATAAGTGGAAAACCTTCTAATAGGAATAGGATATGTACAATTATCGCATCAGGCTGGGCAAAAAGAGCGCAATCTGAGGGAAAAACAGAATGATCGCATTGCATACAAGCAGGGCAAGAAGCATGGGGAAAACCCCCCTAAATATGACCTCCAATGGCACATCCTTTGCCACACCATGGACCACATACACATTGACACCCACTGGCGGT
>DATKYC010000080.1:0-5487 GCA_035528695.1 Acidobacteriota bacterium
CGTGGGGATACAATCTCACCAGGGAAAAGGAAGTACTTATACCCTTCAACTGGTTTTTTGCCATTAATGAATTCAACGGTCCCTCGGCTGGCAACTGCGTTGAAGAGGCGGTCCTTCAAGGCATCTGCGAACTGGTGGAGAGGCATGTATCTTCCATCGTGAGCCGGAACCGGCTAAAAACTCCTGCCCTTGATCTCAGGTCAGTCAGTGATCCGTTGGTAGTGGAGATGATCAAGAAGTACCAAAACGTGGGGGTAAAACTGTACGCGAGCGATTTCTCTTTGGATACCGGAATTCCCTCAGTGGGTGTCCTTGCATACGACCCTTCCACCTTTCCTGAGAAAAGCGAGATTGTCTGGACTGCGGGAACAACTCCCAATCCGCAGAAGGCGTTGAATCGGGCCCTCACTGAAGTTGCTCAGCTCGCCGGCGATTTCAATACCTGCTCCAATTATGTAGCAAGCGGGCTTCCCAAATTCAAGAACCTGGCCGAGGCCGACTTTGTGACCAATCCAGAAACCAGTGTTGCTGTCTCCCATTTACCTGATATATCCAATGAAAATATCAGGGTGGAGGCCGAAAATTGTATCAGCTCTCTCTCCCGCATAGGCATGGAGGTGATCCTTGTTGACGTAACACACCCAAAATTGGAGATCCCGGCCTTTTACACCATAATCCCAGGCGCCCATTTTAGGGAAAGGGCTGTGGGGACCAGTGTGGGGATGTTTTCGGCCAAGCTGATTGCCGAAAGTGGAGATCCCCGATGGGCACTCAAGGAACTAAGGATGATGGATGATTTGCTGCCCGGTAAATACTATGTCAAGTTCTTCCTGGGGTTATCCCATCTCAACCTCAATGAACCAATGAAGGCTTTGAAATACTTTGAGCAAGCCCTCATGCTAGACCCTAAAGAGGAGGATATCCCCAGCATTTATTCATACATAGGACTCTCTTTGAAGAACATGGAAAAGTACAAGGAAGCACTGGCGGCCCTCGAAAAGGCAAAGTCATATGATAGCGAAAGGACAGACATCTTCAACCTCATGGGATTCTGCTATTTCAAGCTTAAAGAGCACAAAATGGCCATACAATGTTTCAGGAAGGTCCTTGAGTTGAATCCGAGCTCAGCGATTGACTATGCAAACATCGCCTCCAATTACCGCGATATGGGTGAGAGGGATAAGGCTATACGTTATTATAGATTCGCCCTGGAACTGGACCCAAGCATTGATTTTGCAAGGGATAATCTCCTGAGGTTAGAGCATCATGATAGTTCAAATCTATGAGATTCAAACACCGGAAGACTCAGAGAAGTGTATTGAACTAGGCGTAGATAACATAGGGAGCGTGCTCTTATCCCAAGATACATGGCGTATCCCCGCTTTGAGGGAACTCATCCGCTTATCCGCTAAAACGTCCGCCAAAAACAGCCTCATCCCCCTTTTCGATGATATAGATACCCTCTACAGGGCCCTTGACTATTACCGACCACACTATGTCCATTTCTGTCACAGCCTGACAGACCGTGACGGTAAGGAGTTAGATCTGGGAGTGTTCATAGAGTTTCAGGCGAGGCTGAAACACAAGTTTCCCGAGATAGGCGTTATGCGCTCCATTCCCGTGCCTCCAAAAGGTTCTGCTCCTAACTTTCCATCTCTCAACCTGGCCCGTTCACTTGAGCCAGTTACAGACATTTTCCTGACTGACACGTGGCTCGGCAAAGAACCTGTGGAGGGCTATATCGGCATTACTGGCAAGAGTGCCGACTGGGATTTGGCAAGGGAGCTGGTCCTACAGAGTGAGATCCCGGTTATACTCGCTGGCGGTCTTTCCCCGGATAATGTCTTCACCGCAATAATGAAGGTCCTCCCTGCCGGTGCCGACAGTTGCTCCTTGACCAATATGGTGAACGAGGCAGGTAAGCCCGTCCGGTTCAAAAAGGACTTCGCGAAAGTGGAAAGCTTTGTAAAGGAAGTGCGGAAGGCTGAAAATACAATCCGCCATAACGAGGAATTGCTCTCTATGGGAGATTACCGCCAAAGAATCGGCACATCTTAGCAGAACAAAGGGAATTTAGGTGAAGGCCCGCATTGTCAAATTTTAGGGCAACCCATTGATATCAGAAGAGAACGAAGCCAAACTCAAATATTTCCAGTTTCGCGACCTGCACCCTCATGTATTCATGGGAACGGCGAGTGACCGGTATGCGGGCTGGGTCGGGCAAATCTATTCTGATAGACGTTATTCTAATCAAATAAAGCGGCGATCAAAGACGGTCGGGGGCAAAACCTATATAGAAGAAGTGCTTCCTGTGGAGTGCGTTGAAGAATATTTCCGGCATTTCCGCATCCTCGAACTAGACTTTACCTTTTATCGGCCTTTACTGGATAGTGATGGACGGCCGACCCAAAACCTCCACCTACTTCGCACCTATAGCCAATATCTGAACACAGAGGACCGACTGATTCTCAAAGTACCCCAAACCATCTTTGCCAGAAAACTGCGAAAGGGAAACGGTTATTTAGAAAATGAACAATATCTGGATCCCGAGATATTCACCAGGCAATTTTACGAGCCGGCCATTGGGCTTGTCGCTGCCTGGCTTGACGGCCTCGTTTTTGAGCAGGAATATCAGCTCAAGCAGGATCGCCCCTCTCCGAAAGAGCTCGCAGCAGAACTGGATGCCTTTTTTGGTGCCATCCCAAATGACTGCCGCTACCATGTTGAACTAAGGACTGACACACTACTGGCCGGTCCTGTCTTTAATGTTCTTGAAAGGCACGGGGTGGGGCAGGTGTTGTCGCACTGGACCTGGCTCCCCCCGCTGTCTCAGCAATTTGCCATCTCTGGTAGCAGGTTTTTGAATTCGGGAAGGCGTTGCATTGTACGTCTCATGACTCCAAGAGGCACGCGGTACGAGGATGCATATGCCAGGGCTCACCCCTTTAACACTCTTGTGGAAGGGATGCTGGACCCGAAAATGATAGATGAGACAGCCTGGCTGATGAAAAAGGCAACCGATCAGGGCATTCAAACCAATGTAATAATCAACAATCGTGCCGGAGGTAACGCGCCACTTATTGCTCAACAGGTCGCTAGGCGGTTTCTTGCATCCTTGTCAAATTAGTGGGGCTGGGAGGAGATGCGGAAAGCTGTAGGGATCCCTTATGTCCGGGGTTTCAAGCGAAGCCTCAGGATTTCTTCACAGAGGGAATCGTATTCTTGCGCCCCCTTGGAACTAGGTGCATATTGCATGATAGGCCTTCTGGCAAGATTAGCCTGATTGAGGGATTCGCTTCTGTAAATAATGGTCTTTAGGAGCCTTCTCTTGTGTTCCTCCAAGAGTTCCTCGAAGAGGGCATTGGTCCGGGTAGTTCGAACATCGAGCATTGTGATAAGAATACGGTAAGGTACAATGTCGTCGTCGCGGAGTTCCTGAGCAGCTTTCAGAAGGGTGCCCAGTCCATTTATCGCTCCAAAACCGGGCTGGACAGGGATGAGGAGAAGGTCTGCAGCGATCACTCCATTATAGGTAAGGATTCCCAGTGATGGGGGACAGTCCAAGATGATCTCCCGATACTCCTCCCTCAACGGTTCCAGGGCACGTGCCAGGCGCTCTTCACGCCTGACGCGGCTGGAGAGAAGTTCGGCAGTCGTGGTGAGCTTTGAAGTGGCCGGGACAATATCGAGATTAGCATGTTCGGTGTTTAAAATCGACCGACCAGCCTGTGAGGGTCTGTCCATCACAAGGTCGCCAGTGTCCCGCTCGGGCACATCCCTTAGAAAACAGCGAGTGGCGTGTGCATCAGGGTCCAGGTCGATTAGCAGTGTCCGCCGATTCCTGCCCGCAAACCCGAAAGCCAGGTTGATAGCCGTGGTAGTCTTGCCGACACCCCCTTTTGTGTTGGTGATGGTAACGATCATAGAAAGCTCCTTTTCGTCGGGTGAAAGGTCTTAAACCAAATGATCCTCTTGCCGACGCTTTCTGCATATCTACCATATGATTCTATGTTCTACTATCCTCGTGTAATATATCTGGACTTGCACCTGCTGTCAACAGAACCACCGGCAGGATTCACTTGTCCTTTTCCTCATATCCTCTTTTTCTAGCGCCCCTGGTTTTAACCTCAAGCGCCATGAGCGTTTGTTATTAACAAACACCATTCGTCCCCGTAGTATCGCCTTGCAACGAATTTGCACCTATTAGGTGAAGTTATGTCAGGTGAAAGCCATCCCGACTTCGGGGTGGCTTTTTTTGTGGGGATATTTCATTGCCCTATCTGGCCTTCAAACCATT
Source organism: Acidobacteriota bacterium (assembly GCA_035528695.1). GTDB lineage: Bacteria > Desulfobacterota > DSM-4660 > Desulfatiglandales > Desulfatiglandaceae > DATKYC01. The sequence continues at coordinate 4,298 of DATKYC010000080.1, forward strand.
TTTATGATATGGCTCGTGCGAAGAAGTCCGGAGAGGTCTCAATAAAACTATACCGCTTCATGTGAGGGAAATATATGTGCAGCCAAAATCCAGAATATGTCAAAAGACTAGCAACGGCAGACCCTCCCCTTCCCCCAAATTTCTCAGTTAGGTCCATTAGCCAATAGATTGAAGCAGCCATTGTGAAAGCTATATTCGGTCATAAACTGTGCTGAGGGGGTTACTGAGGTTGGACCCTCTTGGCCTATTGGGAGGGATCAGAGTTTACCAGACGCGGACAGGTCCCACGTCTACATGGACGAAATCAGGACGCGGATAGTAACCTACACCGCCGGCTCTCAGTCTCATTGCCACTTGACGTATCGAGGTAAGTTGGAACCCCGGCACACGGATATCCACCGCCTTACCATACATGTGGAGGCTGTTCGGAGCCACCCCTCTGCCCAGCTTGAGTAAGAATGCATTCGTTTTAGGGGAGCGATACCCGGAAATGATATTGAATGGCCGGGTCGTTCCCAGTTTCAGCCTGACAGCATATAGAAGATCCAAAAGCCGGGTATCGGGCGGCTTTTTCTCACCGGTCCGGTGATCGCGAAATATGTGCTCTATCTCCGCGAGGGCCTCCACCAAATAATCTCCCTGAGCCCAATAAACCGCTTTGAGAGACTCACCCGTGTGGATACTATAAAAGGATAGAGATCTCTCCGGGTTTAGGCGATCACGTACAGCCGCAAGACACGGAAACGGCGAGAAAATACCCAAGACTCCAAAAGTGCTCAATTTAATGAAGCCGCGACGATTGAGTTTAAGGCATTCTGCTTCGAATTTTCGAGGTGATGGCATGCCCAATTTCTACTCCCGAAGTCAACTCCCTCTGTCCCCAAATTGTTTGCATACAATAGGTCAAAGGTGTTATGAGCGGCAAAAGCCAATGGGTTTCAAGATTAATTCATACTGCGAAAATCGTGCCTGTCATTATTAGTTAAGCTTTTTCCTTGAGTTTAATCCAATTTTTGGCACTTGTAAACCCTCTATTTGCTTTGACGGAGCCGGTAGCAAGCTGTAAAGCTCAGTAATTAGCAAGTGTTCTTAGGCAGTTCCAGGAAAAAAGCGTAGACAAAAGCCACAATTGCTCACTCACGCAACAGCTTAATAGTCGGGCTGCGGTGGGTTTATTAGATCAAGCCGGT
>DATKYC010000081.1:0-4048 GCA_035528695.1 Acidobacteriota bacterium
CAAGGGGAGCAATGACATTTATGTGATCAAGAAAGGGAACAGGGAAATATTGATCCCCGCTACATATGAGGTAGTAAGAGATATTGACCTTGAAAAGGGAAAAATGACTATCTCAGCGATGGAGGGATTGCTGGATCCGAATGAGATTTGACGTTCTTACCATATTCCCGGCGATGCTTTCAGCCTATTTGCAAGAAGGTATATTGGGACGGGCGGTCAGCAGGGGAATGGTGGATGTAAGGGTTGTGAATATCCGTGATTTTGCTACGGGGCCCCACAAGACAACGGACGATCGACCTTATGGGGGCGGAGATGGGATGGTAATGAAGCCTGAGCCCATCCATCGAGCACTGAAATCTCTTGACAGGGTAAATGGGCGGAGCCTAGTGATTCTTCTCAGTCCCCAGGGCGAGACCTTCTGTCAAGGCACCGCATGGGAGCTGTCCCGCTGGGATCAGCTCATTTTGGTCTGTGGCCGTTATGAAGGAGTGGATGACAGAATAAGATTAACTTGCATCGACAGGGAATTATCGATTGGCGACTATATCTTGAGCGGTGGCGAGCTGGGCGCCATGGTGGTTATGGATGCAGTAAGCCGCTTGATCCCAGGTGTGTTGGGGGGGGGAAAATCTAATCTTGAAGACTCCTTTGAAGACAGCCTTCTTGAATATCCCCAGTATACCCGACCAAGGGTCTTTCAAGGGCAAGAGATCCCTTCTGTTCTCCTATCAGGAGATCACGAAAAGATCCGTCTGTGGCGCAGGACCGAGTCCTTGAGGAGAACCTTAGAGAGGAGGCCGGACTTGCTTCTTAAGGCTCGTTTGACCCTTGAGGATGAAAAGATTCTGGCCAAATTGCGGGAGAATTGTTAGTTTTTTGTGTTTGTTGAGTTTGTTGTGTTAATATCCCTTGAACCAGGCGGATTTTACCGAGTAAACCCAAGAAACTTAACAAACTCAATAAGCTCTTTAGACACATATGCGTCTTTATATCGGGCTTGTCCATTACCCTGTATATAATAAGAACTATGAGATAATTGCCTCGGCCATCACTACTCTAGATCTTCATGATTTAGCTAGACTGGCTCGGACTTATGATGTTAGGAGGTTTTTTGTTATAACTCCGCTCGATGACCAGCGAACGCTTGCGGAACGGGTGCGGAGGCACTGGACCGAGGGCTACGGTGCAAAATATAATCGGCACAGGAAAGAGGCAATTGGGCTTATTGGGGTTGTTTCATCTCTTGAGCAAGCAATCGATGAAATAGCTCAAAGTGAAGGGGAAGCCCCTTTGTTGATAGCAACGGACGCATCTAGACAAAAAGATCGATCCGTATCCTGTGAAAAGGCAAGAGAAATCATTCAGAGGGGCGAGAAAGCTGTTATTTTGATCTTTGGCACCGCGTGGGGTCTTGATAAGGCGATCCTTGGGCTGGCAGACTATGTCTTGGAACCCGTTTCTGGCAGGACGGGGTATAATCACCTATCAGTGAGGACCGCAGCTGCTATTGTACTTGACCGATTGGCTGGCAGATAGCCTTAGCAGGGAATGAGGGCTCAGAACAACCCAGGAAATGGGAAATTAAAAGCGGTGAATTATTCCAGGGCTTAAATTAAGGAGGCAACATGGATATCGTAGAAACACTTGAGAAAGAACAAATGAGGACAGATATCCCTGATTTCAGACCGGGTGACACGGTGAAAGTCCATGCAAGGATAAAGGAAGGTCAGAAGGAACGAATTCAGGTATTTCAGGGGGTTGTCATACGTAAGAGGAAAGGAAATACCGGTGCAACATTTACGGTGAGAAAGGTCTCCTATGGTATTGGTGTAGAAAGGATTTTTCCTCTTCACTCCCCGTTGATTGACAGAATCGAGATCCTTACCAGGGGTAAAGTGAGGAGGGGGCGGCTGTATTACCTGAGGAAACTGACAGGAAAGGCTGCCCGGATTAAAGAAAAGAGGTTTTGATGGTTATAAGGCTCCTCTTATCCATTTCACGCGTTACCGGCATATAACCTCGCACGGCGTGACTCACTCCACGAAGTAGATTGACCCTGGATTCTAGAATATTTCTTGAAGCGTTTGTTTGTTGAGGGTTTAGGAATTTTGTCCTGCAATTCATTGTTTACTCCGCCCAAGAATCCGCCTCTTTTTAGCGAGAGTGTTAGTTCCTTGAGTCACGACCCGTTTTTCCATGAAGGCCTGCTCCGGCAGGCCGGATATGATTTGATTGCGGGGGTGGATGAGGCTGGGCGAGGTCCTCTTGCCGGTCCGGTCGTGGCCGCAGCCGTAACGCTTCCCCACGGCTCTGAATTAACGGGAATCAAAGATTCAAAGGAAATGACGGCTAAGGCCAGAGAAGGGGCCTTTTCAGTTATTCATCGCGAGGCGCTGGCCGTGGGCATAGGAGTAATCTCCCCTCAGTATATTGACGAATTCAATATCTTGAAAGCCTCCCTTGAAGCTATGCGTCGGGCGGTTTTAGCCCTGGACCCCCAGCCAGAATTCCTTCTCGTTGACGGCATCCACAAAGTTCCTTTCCCAATTCCTCAGTGGTGTCTGAAAAAAGGCGATCGGATCAGCCGAAGTATTTCGGCTGCCTCTGTGGTAGCCAAAGTCTATAGAGACAGGATCATGCGTTCCTATAGCAAAATGTACCCGGCCTACGAATTCCACAGGAACAAGGGGTACGGGACCCGACAACATCTTGAGGCATTGAAACGATACGGCGCATCACCCCTTCATCGCAAAACTTTCAAAGGGGTCTATTAATATGACAAGGGAAAGACTCGAGCTGGGAAAATGGGGTGAAGACCTCGCGGTAAAGAAGATTAAAGGGCTCGGGTACAAGGAAATAGTCCGTAACTACAGGTGTCCTCTGGGAGAGGTGGATCTGATTGCGAGGGAGGGCGATACGCTGGTCTTTATAGAGATAAAGACCAGGAAGGACAAATCCATTGGTTATGCGAAAGAGGCTGTAGATGCCAGGAAGAGGCGACAACTATCTAAAGTAGCATTAGCGTACATGAAGTCCATGGAGTGTTGCGACGTCAAGGCTAGGTTTGACGTGGTAGCCATTAATCTGGATAGGGATAAACCGCAGGTCGAAGTGATCAAGAACGCCTTTGATTTGGCGTATTGATGAAGATCCAATAATTGGGAGTACCTCAGAACACGGTATGAAGAACTCAATTACTACCAACCAAAGTTCCGGAACCCTCTATGTGGTCTCGACACCCATTGGAAATCTGGAAGATATCACCTTACGGGCATTGAGAGTCTTAAAAACCGTGGACATGATAGCTGCTGAGAATGTTACCCACACAAGAAGGCTTTGTGAACACTATGGCATAAGAACAAGGCTCGCCAGTTATCACCAGCATAACCAAAAGGTCAAGGCTCCCGAGTTCATAAGGCGATTAAAATCAGGTTATGACATTGCAATTGTGACAGATGCGGGGACCCCGGGCATCTCCGACCCCGGTGTTTACTTGATTGATCGAGCCGTAAAGGAAGAAATAAAGGTAAGCCCGGTTCCGGGGCCCTCTGCGGTTATCGCCGCAATTTCCATCTCAGGTTTCCTTACAAAGGGTTTCGTCTTTTTTGGTTTTTTACCGAATAGACAGGGAAAGAGAAGGAAGGAACTAGAAAAATTGATCTCCGAGCCTAAGGCCATAGTTTTTTTTGAGGCTCCCCACCGTTTGAAGTCCATGCTTACCGATTTAAGAGACATCCTGGACGACCGGGAGATAGTGATGCTGAGGGAAATGACCAAGGTATTTGAGGAGGTAGTGAGGGGACCGGTCAGTGAAATAATTGCACATTTGACACCGGAGAGGATACGAGGGGAATTTACTCTGGTTGTCGCGGGGAATAGCGAGGAAGAAAAGCCGCAGGGTTTAGGCGAAGAGGTCCAAGGCCGGATAGAGGAGCTCTTGGCAGAGAAAGAGAAGAGCATCAGAGATATTGCTCACCTTATCTCCGGTGAACAAGGTATCGCATATAGAGAAGCTTACAAGGAATGTCTTGCCAGAAGAAAAGCTCAC
>DATKYC010000082.1:0-2547 GCA_035528695.1 Acidobacteriota bacterium
TCTTTAATGTATCGGTGTCAAGAGATTCAGCTAGTTGAATGTCGAGTGTCTCATGCATGCTTTCAGTGCCGACGGGTAATGCGCAGTGAAATGAGAGCCTGGGCATTGGATGGTAGCCCTTGGAATATGCAAGGCTCAGTCCAGCCCTCCTAGAGGCCCTCACAAATACCTTTACCAGTTCGAGGTGGCTGAGATACCTGGCTCGATCTCGTTTTGTAAACGTGAGGCGGTATTTCCTGGGTAGGCCCAGTTGCCTTGATACGGGACTCTTCCCAGCGTCTTCCAATGAGTTCCAATGCTTGAAGAGGACCGGATCGACGGTCTTATGGTCGCACACACCACATTCGAGGCATTTTTCACGACAATCGGGAGTTAACTTTCCTTCCTGAGCCCTTTTCCACTCTCTTATAAGATATTCCTTGGACACACCCGGGCTTATATGTTCCCACGGAAGGACCTCATCAAGGGATCTTTCCCTGTATAGATAAAAGTTGGGGTCCAGGCCCACCCGGCTGAAGGCTTCTTTCCAGATAGCCATTTGGAAGTGCTCTCCCCAGGCGTCGAACTTGGCTCCAAGTTTCCATGCCTCTGCGATGACGCTGCTCAGCCTCCTGTCGCCCCTTGCGAAAATGCCTTCCAGCCAGCTTAATTCAGGCTGGTTCCACTTCACACGCACGCGGGTTCCTTTGAGTTCTTGTTGAATAAGCTGTATCTTCCTTCTGCTTTCCTCCAAATTAATTTGGGAGACCCACATGAAAGGAGTGTTGGCCTTTGGCACGAAGGTCGCAACACTGAGGTTCAATGCAGCCCTCTTTCCTTTTTTTCCGGCCAAGGCCGCAACCTCTTTGGCAAGGTGGATGATGCCATAAATATCTCTCTCCTCTTCAAGAGGCAGCCCTATCATGAAGTAGAGTTTGATCAAACGCCATCCAGCAGTAAAGACTGCCTTAGCCGCTTCCAGGATCTCTTCTTGGGTGAGGCCCTTATTGATCACCCTTCTCAGGCGGTCGCTGCCTACCTCCGGAGCCAAGGTGAAACCCGTTTTCCTAACTCTTTTGACCTGCTCGATCAATAGATGATTTAAACTATCGATCCTTAGAGATGGGAAGCTTAAGGCGACCTTTCCATCGCATTGCCTGTCCATCAGGACCTTAAGAAGTGGTCCCAGACAGCTGTAATCACCTGAGCTAAGGGAGAGAAGAGAGAGGTCTTCGTATCCTGTGAGCCCCAGGGCTTTACTTGCTTTTTCCAGGATAGACACGGGGCTTCGCTCTCGCACCGGACGGTATATCATGCCTGCCTGACAGAATCGGCAGCCCCGTGAACAGCCACGGGCGATCTCCATGGCCAAACGGTCATGGACCAGCTCGGTGAATGGAACAACCTGAGACTCAGGGAAGGGGTAGTCATCGAGAGCGGTGATTATAGCCTTTTCCACCACCCGGCAGTCTGAAACTAATGGTTCAATGGCCTCAACATATCCTTCGGGGCTATGATGAATACGGAAATAGGAGGGAATGTACACCCCTCTGATGCGGGACAATTGTGAAAGCAGTTCCTTTTTGTCTTTTCTATTGCCCCTTTTCGCCTCCCGGACTGAGCGGCATATTTCGAGGGCCGCTTCTTCACCATCTCCAATCACTATGGCATCAAAAAATGGGGCAACAGGTTCCGGGTTAAAACATGCGGGACCTCCTGCTATGATAAGAGGATCGTCATCATTCCTTTCAGAGGCGAGAAAGGATATGCCTGAGAGGTCAAGCATACCTAACACATTGGTGTAACAAAGCTCGTGCTGAAGGCTGAAACCTACTATGTCAAAGCTCGAGAGGGGTCGATCAGATTCCAGGGTGGTAAGCGGGATCCTGTTACGTCTTAGCTCATTTTCCAGGTCAACCCAAGGGGCAAAGACCCTTTCCGCGGCCAGCCAATGGTGACCATTTAGGATATGGTAAAGAATTTTGAGCCCCAGATGGGACATACCTACTTCATAGATGTCAGGGAAGGCGAGGGCAATGGATACCTCGGTGTCCCTAGGATCCTTCCTGATGGAGTTCACCTCGTTACCCAGATAGCGGCTTGGGCGGATTATAGATGAAAACCAAGGCTGGTCTACTATAGACATAATTTAGATACCGGAAGAACGATGGTGACCTCGGCCCCTCCTTCAGGATGATTGCTCCCGTATATTTCTCCCTTAAGTCCATCTATTATTCTTTTTACAATGGCCAGTCCCAGGCCGGTCCCTTCGTCTTTGGTAGTGAAGAAGGGGGTAAAGAGATGGGATATGGCCTTATCATGGAACCCGCTTCCCGTGTCGCGGACAGTAATTCTTACCCTCCTCTGACCTTGGGGTGATGTCTCTGACTCCAGGGTCGTTGAAATGTGTAATGAGCCCCCATCAGGCATGGCCTCAGAGGCATTCAAGAATAGATTCCACAACACCTGCTTGATCTGCTCGGGGTCTGATTCAATCTCTGTGGGGGCATAGAAATGAGTAATAATTTTTACCTTCTTGGGCCAATGCTGACTGTTTTTGAAAAGCTC
>DATKYC010000083.1:0-4556 GCA_035528695.1 Acidobacteriota bacterium
GACCCTTGATAATTATGTTAACATAAAAAGGAAAAGAAGACTTTTGTGGCCTTTTTTCCGGACATTGACTTCATCATACGGAACGGAGAAAAAGAATCCCACATGGATACCCATCGGCTATGATTTTGGAAGACGTTTGGCAAAAAGAATGAATGGTATACCTTGTAATATTACTACTGAGAACTTGATGGACGCGCCTATTACCGCACATATTATGGGCGGCTGTACTATAGGACAAGACCCTGACAATGGGGTTATTGATGAGGAAAATTGGATCAATGGCTATCATAACATGCTCGTCTGTGATGCTTCACAAATGCCTGAAAATTTGGGCGTCAATCCAGCATTATCTATTTTAGCATTTAGTGAAAGGGCTATGGCTTATATTCAGCCAAAGGGTGGAAAGATCAGGTATCTGAAGGCTGAAGAGGAGTGGGGTGTTAAGGAATACCTGCTAAAGGAATCAAAGCATAAAAAAATTGAGTAATCGTTTTAATAGTTTTTATAATCCAGCCGGTTACTTTCACATTAGATTATAGGCAACTTTTCTGTGGATAATCCGGTTGTTTAGCAATGCTTTGTGAAAAAAGAAATTGCTAACACCGAGGATCCCGACGAACAGGAGGTTCTAAGTTTTAAGGTACTGGCAAGCGCTTTTTTGTAAAAAAGGAATGCTTTTTTAGATGGACGAGATACCGATTAAGAAATAGATTTATCTAATGCTCACGTGCTGTGTTGCAATGCGTCTCAAGTATTACCCTTATTTAGTTAGAATTCATAATGGTTATCACAAATTAACATTTGGGATACCAGTAATTATAGGGGGACCCGCCATGCATTATCTGGAGGAAAAATGATTGTCAGAAAAGCAAGCTATCAATACGTTTGAGGTTTACACCGCAACAGAAACCGCAATAGAATTTCAACTAAACTCGGGGCAATTTCGAACAGCCCGCTAGGGGAGGTGGAAATATGGCAAACGGTTTTATGGGTAGAATATTAAGGATCAATTTGACAGCGGGATCAATATCGGAAGAGGTCATCCCGGAAGATAAAATCAGAAAATATCTCGGGGGTGTGGGCGTTGCAACAAGTTATCTCTATGACGAAGTCCCTGCAGGGGTGGACCCCTTAGGCGCAGAGAATAAGCTCATATTCATGACAGGACCACTCACCGGAACAGCGTCTGTCAGCGCTGCCAGGTACTCCGTTGTAGCAAAGTCGCCCCTAACAGGGATATGGGGGCACGGAAACTCCGGCGGAAACTTCGGCCCCATGCTGAAGAGGAGCGGTTATGACGGAATAATCTTTGAAGGGGTGTCGCCGAAACCGGTGTACTTGGAGATCATTGACGGGAAAGCCGTTCTCAGGGACGCAGAGCATCTCTGGGGAAAAAGCGTAAATGATACAGAAGCCATCATCCAGAAAGGGGCCGATAAAAAGCCTACCATTGCATCCATAGGCCAGGGGGGCGAAAACCTCGTAAGATACGCGGCAATAATGAACAACCTTCACCGCGCCGTGGGGCGCTGCGGCCTGGGGGCCGTAATGGGTTCCAAGAGGCTAAAGGCTATTGTCTGTTCAGGGAATGCCCGGATCGAACTCCATGACCCGGAAATGTTCAAGAAGGTTTCGAAAAAGCAGATAGCCCTCCTCAATGAGTCTATTCTCAAGGTGGGCTTCGAGGCCTTCGGGACCAACCTGATAGCGGACATGGTAAATGCCCGGGGAGGATACCCCACCAGGAACTGGCAGAGTGGCGTCTTTGATCAGATTGACGAGATGAATGGTCAGGCCATGACCGACAAGGTGCTGGTAAAGGAGCTGGCATGCTTTGGTTGCCCCATAGCATGCGGGCGCGGGACAGCCATCAAGGAAGGGAAGTGGGCCGGGAAAAGCGGCGAAGGGCCGGAATACGAAACCACCAACATGTTCGGGGCCTGCTGTGGTATATCGGACATGAACGCCGTCACCATGGCCAACTACCTTTGTAACGAATACGGCATCGATACCATATCGGCGGGGTCATCGATAGCCTTTGCGATGGAGTGCTTTAAAAAGGGGATACTCACCAGTGACATGACCGGCGGCAGGGATATAAATTTCGGGGACAGCGATATCATTGTGGAGCTGGTGGAAAAGATTGCGAAGAGGGAGGGGATAGGCGACCTCCTGGCGGAAGGGACAAAGGTCATGGCCGAAAGGCTTGGCAAGGGTTCTTCCGTTTTTGCCATGAATGTAAAGGGGCTGGAACTCCCGGCCTATGACCCCCGTGCAGCCAAGATCTGCGGGCTGGGATTCGTAACGGCAAACCGCGGCGGCGACCATATAACAGGTTTTATTGAAGCCCCCACTTTTATCGACGCCCCGATACTCATTGTCGAGGATAGCAGTATATATGACCCACTTAATGTAAAACCCGAAGAAGCCAAAATCCTTGTGGATATGGAGGATGCCCTTACGTCCCTGGACGCCCTTGGGGGCTGCAAATTCATGGGGGCTCTCCTGAAGGCTGAGGACCTTGTGGAGCTAATACAGTGCGCTACGGGATGGGACGACTTCACCGTTGATGATTTCAGGAAGGCCGGCGAGAGGATATACAACCTCATAAGGGTATACTGCAACCGGGAGGGTATAAGAAGAAAGGACGACATACTTCCGGAAAGGCTCATGAAAGAGCCCCTACCGGATGGGCCTGCAGAGGGGATGGTGATAGACACGGACACCCTGGAGATGCTCAAGGATGCCTACTATACGTTCCGCGGTTGGAATTTAAATGACGGGATACCCTCGCTGGCTAAGCTTAAGGAGCTAGGCCTGGATGATCTTATAGAAGATGTCAAAAAAATGTAATTATTGAAGGAGAGATGATGTGAACTATTCCGACAAGCCCTGGCTGAAGAGCTACAAGCTTGGACCATACAAACTTAAGGAGACCTGTGAACCCTATCCGACGGAGCCACTGTTCAAGATCCTGGACAGTGCCTCGGAAAAGCATGGCAAAAAGACTGCCGTGCAGTTAGGGGACAGGGCCGTTTCATACAAAGAACTGCGGGAACAAGCAGATGCCCTTGCCTTTTCACTGGTCGGCATGGGCATACAGCGCGGTGACAGGGTGTGCCTCTTCCTCCCCAATTGCATTGAGTTCGTCATTGGCGACTGGGGCATCATTAAGGCAGGGGGCGCCTCGGTGCCTACGAGCACCATGAGGACCGATGAAGGGCTCCTCCATGAACTGGTGCAGTCCGGTGCCAGGGTAATAATCTGCTGTGAAGCTGATCTTCAGCGCGTAATGGCACTGAAGTCTAAAACTGCAATTGAGAATGTTATCATCGCCCCGGACTTTGGGTCTGAGGGACTGAAAACCGCAACCCTCCCTGCAGGGGTCTCGGGATTCGAAAGGCTCATTGAGGAAAACCTGGGGAAATCGGTGGTAGTGGAAATTGATCCAATTAATGACCTCTGCGAGCTTTCCTTCACAGGCGGTGCCACAGGGCTACCGAAGGGTGTCATGATAACCCACTACAACAGGTATGCCAACCTGGTCCATGGCCTGGCATGGCTCATGGAACCCCTCTCCAGGGGGATAATCGGCAAGGCATCAGTCTTCATAACCATACCGTTGTTCCATTCCTACGGACATGCACTTGTACACATGGCTGCTTTCTGGAGCCTGAGGGTCATCATTGCCCCGGACCCGCGGGCTATTGAAGACATAGTGAATGTCATAAAGGAGTACCGCCCGTTCCTCATTCCCACCATTCCCACGCAACTAATGAGGATTGGGAAATACAAAATAGGTAGAGTGAACTCCCTTTTCTTTTCCGGCTCGGCGCCCCTTCCTGAATCGGTGCGCGAGGCTGTTATGAAGGACATGGGAAACCCCATAGGTGAGGGGTATGGGCTTACGGAGACAGCCCCCGTTGCCACCCTCAATCCATCGGCATTTTCCAAGATTACCGGGTTCATGTCAAAGGAGAAGCGGGGGCTGGGTATCCCGGTGCCCGATACGGAATTCAGGGTGGTGGATCCTGCCACGGGCCAGGATGTTCCATTCGGCGAAACCGGCGAGATACTAATAAGGGGACCGCAGGTGATGAAGGGGTACTGGCCCGATGCATCGGGTCTCACTGAAGGCAGGTGGTTCCATACCGGGGACTTGGGCTACATGGACAACGAGGGTTTTTTCTACATTACCGACAGGATCAAGGACATGATTAATGTTTCCGGACTGAAGGTCTATTCCACCAAGGTGGATGACGTGATCTTCCGGCACCCCGGTGTTCAGATGGTGGTTACCATAGGGGTCCCGGACCCGGAGCGCGAGGGGAGCGAGCGCGTAGTTGCCATTGTAAGGACTAAGGAGGAGTTTTCCGGAAAGGTCTCTGAAGAAGATATCATAAAGCTCTGCAAGGAAAAGCTTGCCTACTACGAGGTCCCTAAAATTGTGGTCTTCAAGGATGATCTTCCCATTACAGTAACAGGAAAGCTGTGGAAGAAGGAGCTCCGCGATGAGTTCAAAGAAATTCTTAGCAAGAAGGGATAACTATCCGCTA
>DATKYC010000084.1:0-3466 GCA_035528695.1 Acidobacteriota bacterium
CAAAAGCGCGAAAAAACAACGTATCCTAGGCGGCCAGCAACCGCGCCACGTGATCTTTCAGCTTTTCCATCTCAAACGGTTTTCGTAATACCACATCCGCCTGTTTTTCAGCCGCAAGTCTTTCTGGGTTTTTTCCGTAGGCGGTGATGGCTATCACCGGAACCTTCGGCATTTTCTCTTTGATAACCGTGATGATTCCCACGCCGCTGACGTATGGCATAACGATGTCGGTAATCACGAGGTCATACTTCTCCGATGAGACCATCTTCAATCCTTCCATCCCATTGGAGGCAGTGATTATCTTATATCCGAGGTATTCAAAATAATTCCTCATCATGGAGAGAACCTGCTCATCGTCTTCGATAATGAAGAGTGTCTTGGCCTTGTTTGTCATGTCATGCTCCTTATCATATTTTCGGGATTGCTGACTTATTTCGCCACCCCAGTACCATCTTCCGGAGCTACGGGGCCCCGATGGCGGGATCTCCGCCACAAATCCGGCGGACAAGTCCGCTGCGCTGCGACAAGCAGAGTTTCACCCTGTTAGATGGAATTCAGAGCTTCCACGTAATCTTACCGAAGCCTGGATTATAGTCCGACCTCGCACTCTATTCTCGGCATACAATCTAACAGGGCAAAGAAGATGCAGAAAACAGCTTTTGACACCGCTTTCAAGTCTTTTGTTTTCGCTCCTGCGCAGGTATATTCTACCAGAATACGAGAAAATTACCTCAACTATATTCAATTCTCTCGTAAGACCACGTCCTTCCCCGCATAGCGGGATCTTCGATGGGCGTGGATTGTTTACTTTCCTTTCCTGCTAAAGACCTTTCTTTTAACAGTCACCCGAGAATCATCCTCGTTCAACCAATGGATCATCTGTAGTACCTATCAACAAAGGCAACAAAAAGCAACGGCTAAGCATCGGGCTGTATCGGCTAAACCTGGCGGATAGTGAAGCTCCCCGCGCTTCCGCGCAGGGCATCTGTGGCGAAGCCAAGCGGAACTCCGCCGAAGCCACCCGTCTTTCCATCCTCCGTAGCTAGGGTTACCCGGCCTTCGTAGCCTTTTTGGCTACTATGGCGGAGCAGGCCCGCGGACACCGTCGGCCATAGCCTTTGGCGTCGGACGAGTACGGGCGCCCCACGGGCAACCCCGCGGTCGCCTGTCGCCATCACTGTCGAGCAGTAGCCTTTGGCGGAGGTTGATCCTCCCCGTGCTGCCACACGGGGCATCCTGGCGAAGGCGAGTGATCATCTATAAAAGGCATCTCTCATATTCCCTGCCTGTCTTACGTGCATATTTCATCTCTGGTCAAATTCCTCTTTCGTCATGGCCATGGCGAGTTCGTAATAGATCTCTGCCGCAAGGCATATCTGCTGGAACGAGGCGGACTCATCAGGCGCGTGCGCCTTTTTGAGTTGCCCAGGCCCCAAGAGAATGGTCCTCACCCCTGCCTGCCACAACTGGTTGGCGTCGGAATGACTGACGAATGGGGTGGGTTTCCAGGGCAGTGAGCGCTTCGAGTAAATCTCTTTCAGACGTTCAACCACCGGCCCCTTTTCAGGGAGACTGAACCCCGAGTCGATGGTATCAAAATGCACCATGGTCTCTACCGGCTTATTCTCCTCCCCGTCCCTGGCGACGATCTCCTCAAGCTCAACCATGATATCCCCCACGCTTTCGGATGGAGGCAAGTGGATGTCAATCCATCCCTCGCAAAACTCAGGGACCACGAACCCGGCCTGGGAGCTCCGAAGGTCACGAATATTGTAGACAAGCTCGGGCCGTTTCTCATCCATGTGCCTGGTGATACCAAGGATGAGTCGAAGCAGTGCCACCACCGGATTCCGATCGCGATCTGAAAGCGACGCGTGTATCCGCTTGCCCTTGGTGGAAAGCTGGACTTCCAGGTAGCCATAGGTAGAAAGGCACGGGACGAGGTCGGTTGGCTCGCCGATTACTGCCCAGGGAAACTGGAAGTCGCGCACCAGCTCGCGGGCGCCATCTCCTTCCTCTTCCTCACCCACTACCAAGGCGAGCTCCACCGGTGGAGGTGCACCTCCCTGTTCCCATAGTGACACAAAGGCCTCAATCATGGCAGCGCACCCGCCCTTCATATCAGCAACACCGAGTCCGGTAATCAGGTCGCCGTCCTGCCCCACCTCATAGTGATCAAGATCGTAGGCCGTCACGGTGTCCAGGTGCCCTACCAGGGCCAGTTGTATTTCAGCCTCGGGAGGCGCCACCAAGAGATTGTACCGATTGTCGTCCACCTCCTGTCGAACAACGGGGAGATTCCGCCGCTTGAGGTGATTATAAAGGTACTCGAGAATCTCCTCTTCCTTTCCGGAAGGGCTATAGATATTGATGAGCCGGTGAAGCAACCTTTGGAGCCGCCGGGGGTTTATGGGGGTAGAATTGCCCATACTTACCTTCGGTTCGAATTGGTCCTGTGAGGCTGGTGCTTTTTGTTTGTGAGCCATGGGTGCTGTTGAACGAGATTCAGGGCAAGATAGAGGTGTTCCTCAGGATTGCCGAAGCCCATCTCGCGGAAAAATCTCAAGGCCCCCTCATTATCGGCCTCTGTGTCAACGAGCAAGATGCGCACACCATGCTCCTCCATCTTGTCTCGAAAGTGGTTGAAGAGCCTCGTGGCAACCCCCAGCCGCTGGAAGCCAGGATCTACACCCAGCCACACCAGATGGCCGTATTTCCACGCCGAGCGGGTCTTGGTGATGGTGGTGCCCAAGGCAAAACCAATGGGTTTGTCATCCACCTCTGCGACCAGACAAAATTCGGGTTCCGTTTGAAAGATATTCGTCACCTCATATTCATCCCAGGTCCGGTACAGTGTAGGAACCTTCTTGGAAGTAAATAGCCTTTCGCCGAGATGAAAGACCGGAGCCAAGTCGTCGATCTCCATCTCCCGAATCTCAACGCTCGAACGCCTCTTTTCGTTATTATCAACTTTCATCATTGTCCTTCCCAGTGTGCAATCTCCGATAGGTTTTTCTAAAGGCCTTTCAAGCAGTATTCTGGGTCTCCAAGGGGCTATTGTCAATGAGCAAAAAGAAAGATTTTTCAATCATGAGCTAAACACCAGGCAAAGACAGCCCTTTTACTTTGCGAATGCAGCGTGCAGGCAATTCGATACCAAATCTGCACCGGCGGCAGGCCAGCTGTTTACACTGCAGGCTTGTGGTGATAAAAGGGATTGAGCAATATGTACCCCGGTCAGGCCGTTTGGCTGAACCTAAACCACATGGATGCTGGCAGCAAAAGGAGGGAGCAATGGAAGTAACGATCTACAAACCGGACTTTACAAAGAGAAATGGAAAACGGCTTACTCCTTCTGCTGTTCTCGAGTACGTAAAGCAAGAATATCCCGTAGATGAGAACATTACCGAACGAGATATCGAAATCCATCATGAAGGAGATTATGCACGGGTCATAATCAAGACAG
>DATKYC010000085.1:0-5706 GCA_035528695.1 Acidobacteriota bacterium
CAGTACTGCGGAGATCATAAAGACAAGTATAGGCAATGCCTATCCGAGCGACCATGTTGATACCATTGAGGTCAAGGGCAGAGATCTGGTGACCGGGATTCCTAAGATCCTGACCATTGACTCGGATGAGGTGAGGGAGGCCATTTCAGAGCAGGTGCAGACAATTGTTGAAACAATCCGGATTGCGTTGGAGCAAACGCCCCCTGAGCTGGCAGCCGATATAGTGGATAGAGGGATTGTGCTGACCGGAGGTGGTTCATTGCTCAAGAATATTGATGTCCTTCTAAGACAAGAAACGAAGTTGCCAATTACCATCACAGAAGATCCTCTGTCCACCGTGGCCCTTGGTTGTGGAAAGGCCCTAGACAGTCTCTCTATTCTTAGAGAGGTGACAATCAGGTAATGTTGCAGGAGTCACCGCTATTCTTTGGCCTTTCCGTTTTCCACCTTCAATCTTGTAATGGCATCGGCCTTGCTTAAGGTCTTCTTCCATAGGGTCATAAGGCTTTGAGATTAGCTTGTGCAAGGAACGATTTCAAATCGAAGGGGAGCAAGGTTTAGTCATTGAAGGGGCAAATCCGGTTTCGCAAGATCTGGTTGTGGGCTTTTTTTATCGGGTGTGTGTTGTTTTTACTTTCGTCGAACACTGCCGGTAGGCCAACCTGGAATCCTGTAGGACAGCTAATCATTGAAATTACCGCCCCTTTTCAGAAATTTATCAAACTAACCGTTAATACCACAGAGAATTTCTGGCTCAACTATTTCGGTCTGGTGAACGTTCGCCATGAAAACACGGAGTTGAAGGGAGAAGTTGCTTTCCTTAGAACAGAAAACAACCGGTACCGCGAATTACTGGCCACTCACCAAAGACTTCAGGAGCTCCTTCAATTCAGACAAACAATCAACCGGCCGGTTTTGGCCGCCCAGGTAATCGGACGCGATCCCACTGGATGGTTCAAGTCCATTATTATCGATAAGGGAAAGCTGGCGGGGTTGAAGGTAAACATGCCGGTAGTCAATGCTAGTGGGGTAGTGGGCAGGATCGTCTCTGTCTCGCCAAATTACGCCAAGGTCCTATTGATTATTGATCAGAACAGTGCTGTTGATTGCCTTATTCAACGCTCTCGCGACAGAGGAATGGTAAAAGGATTATCAACTGAAACCTGCAAACTGGATTATGTAGTGAAATCCAGCGACGTGGCTGTGGAGGATATAGCGGTAACATCCGGCCTGGGTGGTGTTTTCCCCAAAGGGCTGCCAGTGGGCCAGGTTTCCAATGTGAAAGAAATTTCTGGAGAGCTTTTCAAGGACATTGAAATCACGCCGGCTGTTGATTTTTCCAAATTGGAAGAAGTCCTGGTTATTTTAGAGGAGGGCGGGTCGTTATACCAACAAAAAGAAGGCGAGTAGCTTTTTACTTTTTCGCGTGGATATTGGGATTACTCTTCACGCTAGTCAAGGGAAACTGGGCGAATCTTGTTGGGTCCGATCTTTTTGAGGTAGACCTTTTAACAATCATAATCGCCTATATTTTCTTCTTCCGTGGAGAAATCCCTTCAGCAACCTTTGCGTTCGGGCAGGGACTCTTAATTGATCTGTTTTCCGGTGGTTTGCACGGCCTCTTTACGTTTCTCTATCTAAGCATTGTTGGAGCGGTTTATCTTGGTTCCCGTTTCTTTAATCTTCAGGAATCGCAAGGGCAGGTACTCATTATCTCCTTGGCGGTCTTATGGAAAAAGATCCTTTTGTTAATTGTGCTGAGCTGCTTTTCTATGGAAATATCTTTTTCAAAGGTTTTTGTACTAACATCTGGGGCCTCTGCAATTTGCTCAGGCCTGATCGGACCCATTCTTTTCTATTTATTCAATCGTTTGAGGGGTGTCTTTGAAGATACCCCTGAAACTTCCATAGAATATCCATAAGGCATCCGAGATCATTTTGCTTGCACCGCCAGCCCCCAGGTTTGAATAAGCGGCCTTTGAGCCGGCATCAAATCTGGGAAACACTAGGTAAAAACCTTGTTAAGGACATCAGACTTCGATCCCATCTCAGTAGAAATCTTCAACAGACAGCTCAAGAATATCACGCTGTTCGTTATGGTTGTGTTTGGGGTTTTGATTCTCAGGCTCTGGTTCCTGCAGGTTGTGAACGGGACCAAGTACCGCACCAGTTCAGAGAATAACCGTATTCATCTCTATAGCATTCCTCCTTTTAGAGGCATAATTTTTGACCGTGAGGGAGAGATGCTTGTGGGTAACCGCCCATCTTTCGATCTTTATGCTATTCCAGAGGAGGTCCAAGACCAGGACCAGCTCTTAATAGACTTAAATCGTCTGATAGGTCTTTCTTCTGAGGAGGTAGCACAAAGACTGGATAGAGCTCCCCCGAGATACCCTTTTCGTCCCGTGTGCCTCAAGAAGGACATATCCCGCGACGAGCTGGCCGTAATCGAGACCCATGGATTTAATTTGCCCGGAATAATTATCAAAGTCAGACCATTGCGGCACTATATACATGGAAATCTTCTCTCTCACCTACTTGGCTACCTTGGAGAAATAAGCGAAAGAGAGTTAAAAAGTGGCCAGTACGCAAATAACAATTCTGGGGATCTCATTGGCAGGTCAGGGGTGGAGCGGGAGTCGCAGTCTTTTTTGCACGGAATGCAAGGAGGCGAGCAAGTCGAAGTAGATGCAAGTGGCCGCAAAATAAGGGTTATTTCTCGGAGACCCCCTATCCCAGGCGAAAATATTTGTCTAACAATCGACAAGGGATTGCAGGTCTTGGCTGAAAAGGCATTGATTGGCCAAAAGGGGGCGATTGTGGCCATAGATCCCAATAACGGCGAGGTTCTGGCCCTGGCAAGCAGCCCCTCTTTTGATCCCAATCTCTTTGTTAGAGGGATAGATAAGTCAAGCTGGACAAGTATTGCCTCATCCAAGGATTACCCCTTACAAAACAGGGCACTCTCCAGTCAGTACCCGCCTGGGTCAGCTTTCAAAACCATTGTTTCCCTCGCCGGGCTCCAGGAGGGTCTTATCAACCCGGAGGAAGAAATATTCTGCTCAGGGAGATACTCGCTGGGATCGGGCACATTCAATTGCTGGAAAAAGCATGGGCATGGAAATGTTAATCTCCAAAGGGCGTTGACGGAATCATGCGATATCTATTTTTACAATCTGGGGAAAAGGCTGGGTGTTGACAAGATTGCTGAGTATGCGAGGAAGCTGGGCTTAGGGAGAAAAACCGGATTGGATCTGGGACAGGAGAAGGAGGGTCTGGTCCCAACCAGCGACTGGAAGTTAAGGAGGTTTGGCGTGCCTTGGCAGGCTGGGGAGACCATATCTTTGTCTATCGGGCAGAGCTTTGTACTGGTAACTCCGGTTCAGATGGCCACCATGATCTCAGCAATCTTTAACGGGGGAAATCTATACAAGCCCCGGGTAACCAAATGGATTGGAAAGACTGAAAGCAAAAAGAGCCAAGAATCTCCTCCCAAATTGGCAAGAAAGTTGGAAATAGAAGAGGCATGGTTGGAGCTTGTGAAAAAAGGACTCATTGGTGCGGTCAATGGACCTCACGGCACTGGTCGTCAGGCAAAACTCAAAGGCACAGTGGTTGCCGGAAAAACTGGAACCGCCCAGGTGGTTACCTTGGAAAAGGAGAAGGAAATGAGTGCTGACGGCGAAGTTCCTGCCAAGTATAGGGATCATGCCTGGTTTGTGGCAGTTGCACCTGCGGACAGTCCTAAGATTGCCTTGGCCGTAGTAATCGAGCATGGTGGGCATGGGGGATCTGTTGCAGCCCCGATCGCCAGAGAGTTGATAAGGGCTCATTTGGGACTGACAGAGTAAGTTATGGGATATCGTATCTACTCCATAGATGACGGCTTCGTAAAAAGCCCAACTGCTGCGTTACGCTTCATCTTTCGTCATTGCGGCGTACTGTATGTACGCCTCATTCCTCAAGTTTGTCCGCGCTGCGCTTGGACTCCCCACCCTGCGGGCGGGTCCCCGGTTTCGCAAGCCTTGCATTTGGAGCTTTTTTCTGTGCCGTCCCAATTTTCACTTTTTACGAGTTCATCATAGATCAAGAGACAAAAAATGTTCGACCGTAGATTGATCCAGAATTTTGACTGGGTATTGCTGCTGCTATTGATACTTATGGCAGCAATCAGTGTTCTTAATCTATACAGTGCCACTTATCCGATTCGGAATATGGGAGGTTCTCAGATCTTCGTCAAACAGATTTATTGGTTTTCGATCGGGATTGCTGTGTTCTTCTTGATGACCACTTTTAATTACTTTGTGTTGGAGAGGCTCGCTTATCCAGCCTATCTATTCTCCATATGTCTTTTAATTTTCGTATTGGTAATGGGAAAGGTCACATCTGGCTCCCAGAGATGGTTAAGCCTGGGAGCTATTTCCTTTCAACCGTCCGAAGTGGCAAAAATTGCCCTTGTAATGGTACTTGCCAAATTTTTTAGTAAGAAAGGTGGGTATCAGGAGTACCGCTTGAGGGACCTTTGGCAACCATTCTTACTCTTGGCCATACCTTGCGCCCTCATACTGAAAGAGCCTGATCTTGGTACTGCTCTCCTTTTGTTGGTTGTGTCATTTTCCATGATCCTTTTTGTCAAAGTACACTGGAAATCATTGCTGATCCTGCTCATTTCTGCTGTAGCCATTACTCCTTTCGTGTGGTTTAAGCTAGAAGAATACCAGCGCATGCGAATCCTCAGTTTTCTCAGACCCGACATGGACCCGCTCGGGTCTGGGTATCACATCAACCAGTCCAAGATCGCCATTGGATCCGGGCTTTTTTGGGGTAAGGGCTTCCTTAAGGGTACTCAGACGAGGTTGCACTTCCTGCCAGAGCAACACACAGACTTTGCCTTCTCAGTTCTGGCTGAAGAATGGGGATTTGTGGGTGCTACGCTGCTTATCTTACTCTATCTGTTATTGATTCTCCGGATCCTGAACATAGCAAGAAATTCAAAGGATAAATTCGGGTCAATGCTGGCAATTGGATTTGTCGCCATCATTTTTTGGCAGGTAGTGATAAATGTGGGGATGGTCACAGGCTTATTGCCAGTTGTGGGGATTCCCTTCCTGCTTTTTAGCTACGGCGGTTCATCGTTGGTTTCAACCATGACAGCAATGGGCCTGCTTATGAATATTGGCATGAGACGCTTTATGTTTCAATAGCTCTTTAAGATCTTTTCTGTCCCCTTTCAGGGCTGTTATCAACCCAATGGGTCCGTATCAGTCATTTCACCAATTCTTAGATCCTTTACAGACGGTCGACGGTCACAAACTTCTCTTTTAGATCTCAGGCCCTACGTCTCTGTCGAATGATAATTACTATACAGGGCCTTTTGAAGCTGGTAATTATTTCAACTGGCCTAGAGGCCCAGATCATATGCGATACCCTGCATGGCGGTCAGACATATCTCTGCGAACTTATCGATGTCCATGCCTAGTTCTTGACACTCCATGATGGTTTCCCTGTTTACGCTCGCCGCAAAGGATTTTTCCTTCATTCTCTTCTTGATGGATTTGGCCTTAACGCTTCCGATTTTCTTGTCCGGATATACAAGGGTGGTGGCAATGATCAATCCAGTTATAGTCTCTCCTGCTGCCAGAGCGTGATGAAGCCTTTCAGTACGCTTTTCACCATGGATCTCTTCATTGTGAAGTTTGATGGCGC